>NZ_JAYRKD010000029.1:0-77291 GCF_041905885.1 Dongia sp.
CTTCCTGGGGCGAAGCCGCCGGCGACATGCTGGTCAATGTCGAGCGCATGATCGGCGGCACCTACAACGACCAGATCCAGGGCGGCAGCGGCAACGACTTCCTGGATGGCGGTGCCAGCAACGACCGGATGGAGGGCTTCAACGGCGACGACACCTATGTCGTCGACAATGTGAACGACTTCATCAACGAATATGCCAATTACGGCACCGACACGGTGCAGGCATCGGTCAGCTGGACGCTGATCGCCAACCTGGAGAACCTGACGCTGACGGGGACGTCGGCGATCAACGGGACCGGCAACTCGGTCGATAACGTGATCACCGGCAACAGCGCGGCGAACACGCTGACCGGAGCGGCCGGCAACGATACGCTGGACGGCGGCGCCGGGAACGACACGCTGGTCGGCGGGACCGGCGACGACACCTACGTGGTGGACAATGCCGGCGACGTGGTGACGGAGAACGCCAGCGAGGGCACCGACCTGGTGAAAAGCTCGGTCACCTGGACCCTGAGCGCGAATCTGGAAAACCTCACGCTGACCGGGTCAAACGCGATCGACGGGACCGGCAACGGCGGTTCGAACACCCTGACCGGGAACGCGGCTGCCAATACCCTGGATGGCGGCGCCGGCAGCGACATCCTCGATGGGGGTGCGGGTGCCGACAAACTGATCGGCGGCGACGGCAGCGACACCTACTACGTCGACGATGCGGGAGACGTCGTGGTTGAGACAGGCGCTGCCTCGACGCCCTATACGCCCCCCTCGGGCTTTACGGTGGTGGGGACGGCAGATCTCAACGGTGACGGTCAGACCGATGTCCTGCTCTGGAACGCGACCACCAACGTGACCCAGCTGCAGGTCGTCAAGGATGGCGTCGGCGAGACGCCGATCGCGGTTCCCTACTGGGCCAACTGGACGGTCATGGGCCTGGCCGATCTCGACGCCGATGGCGACAAGGACATCCTCTACAAATACAACACCTCGAACGAGCAAGAAGCCGTCTACCTGAACGGCACGACCGTCGGGTCGCAAGCTTATCTCGGCGTCGCCGGCAAGACCGTCGATTCGATCGTCCCGGTCAACGGGATCGGCAAGGACCCGGTGGTCGCTTCGATCGACTATACGCTCGGAGCCAATCTCGAGAACCTGACCTTGACCGGGACCGGGTCGATCAACGGCACCGGCAACACCCTGGACAATGTCCTGACCGGGAACAGCGCCTCGAACACGTTGTCCGGCGGTGCCGGCAACGACACGCTGGACGGCGGGCTCGGCGCCGACACGCTGGCCGGTGGGGCGGACAACGACACCTATCTCGTGGACCGCACCGACGATGTCATCGTCGAGAATGTCGGCGAAGGCACGGACCTGGTGCAGAGCGCCGCGAGCTACGCGCTCTCCGCCAATATCGAGAACCTGACCTTGACCGGAACGGCCGCGATCAACGGCACCGGCAACGCATCGGACAACACCATCACCGGCAACAGCGCGGATAACGTCCTCGATGGCGGTGCGGGTAACGATAAGCTGATCGGCGGTGGCGGCAACGACACCGCTTCCTACGCGACCTCGACATTGGGTGTAGTGGCCAGTCTATCGACGCCGGCATCGAACACCGGTGACGCGGCGGGCGACACATATTCTTCGATCGAGAATCTGACGGGCTCTGCCGCCAAGGATACGCTGACCGGCGACGGCAGCGCCAACATCCTGATCGGCGGCGGCGGTGCGGATGTGCTGGACGGCGGCGCCGGCACGGACACGGCCTCATATGCGACGGCCGGTGCCGGCGTGACGGCGTTCCTCGGGGCGCCGGGTTCCAACACCGGGGATGCGTCGGGCGACACCTATACGTCGATTGAGAACCTGACGGGCTCGGCGTTCAACGACGTGCTCTACGGCAACAACGTCGCGAACGTGCTCAATGGCGGCGACGGCATCGATACCGCGGACTATTCCGCGGCGACCGCAGCGGTCTGGCTGCGGCCCATCGAGGATGCCGCCTGTTCGGGTGCTGAGGCTGCGGGTGACTCGTTGATCAGCATCGAGCGGCTGATCGGCAGCGCCTTCAACGACACGCTGTATGGTTCCTACAAGGGTGGGATGAGCGATCCCACCGACAACTACATCGACGGCGGTGCTGGCGCCGACTACATGGCGGCGTGGAACGGAAACGACACCTATATCGTCGATAACACGGGCGACGTCGTCAACGAGTACAGCGGCGGGGGCATCGACACGGTCTATGCGTCGGTGACCTACAGCATCACGATATACACCGACAACCTGACGCTCACCGGTGCCGCCGCGATCAACGCGACCGGGAACTCCGGCGATAACGTGCTGATCGGCAACAGCGCGGCGAACACGCTGACCGGAGCGGCCGGGAACGACACGCTGGACGGCGGCGCCGGAAACGACGCGCTGGTCGGCGGTGCCGGCGACGATATCTACGTGGTGGACAACGCCGGCGATGTGGTGACGGAGAGCACGAGCGAGGGCACGGACCTGGTACGGGCTTCGGTGAGCTATACCCTCGGATCGAACGTCGAGAACCTGACTCTGACCGGCACCGCGGCGATCAACGGAACCGGCAATACGCTGGACAACGTACTCACCGGCAACGATGCGGCGAACACGCTGACCGGCGGCGCCGGAAATGACACCCTGAACGGCGGCACTGGGAACGATACGCTGGTCGGGGGCGCGGGCAATGACACCTACGTGGTGGACAGCGCCGGGGATGTGATCACCGAGGGCGCCGGCGACGTCGCCGACCTGGTCCAGAGTTCGGCGAGCAACTACACGCTCGGGGCCAATGTCGAGAACCTGACCTTGACCGGGACCGGGTCGATCAGCGGCACCGGCAACACCCTGGACAACGTGCTGACCGGGAACAGCGCCTCGAACACGCTGAGCGGCGGCGGGGGCAACGACACACTGGACGGGGGGCTTGGCGCCGACACGCTGGCGGGCGGCACGGGGAACGACACCTATCTCGTGGACCGGAATGACGATCTCATCATCGAGAATGCCGGCGAGGGCACGGACCTGGTGCAGAGCGCTGCGAACTATGCACTCTCCGCCAATATCGAGAGCCTGACCCTGACCGGAACGGCCGCGATCAACGGCACCGGCAACGCATCGGACAACACCATCACCGGGAACAGCGCGGATAACGTCCTGGATGGCGGTGCGGGCAACGATACGCTGATCGGCGGCGGCGGCAATGATACCTACCTGGTGGATAACGCAAGCGATGTCGTGACGGAAGGCGCCGGCGCCGGCACGGACTTGGTGCGAAGCAGTGCCAGCCATACGCTCGGCGTCAATGTTGAGAATCTCGAACTCTTGGGCACGGCGGCTTCTGGTACGGGAAACGCACTGGCCAATACCATCACCGGCAATGTTTCGGCCAACACGCTCGCGGGCGGCGACGGAAACGACATCCTGATCGGCGGCGGCGGTGCGGATGTGCTGGATGGTGGCGCCGGCACGGACACGGCCTCGTATGCGACGGCGGGCGCTGGAGTGACGGCGCTTCTCGGGGCGCCGGGTTCCAATACCGGTGACGCGGCGGGCGACACCTATACGTCGATTGAGAACCTGACGGGCTCGGCGTTCAACGACGTGCTCTACGGCAACAACGTCGCGAACGTGCTCAATGGCGGCGACGGCATCGATACCGCGGACTATTCCGCGGCGACCGCAGCGGTCTGGCTGCGGCCCATCGAGGATGCCGCCTGTTCGGGTGCTGAGGCTGCGGGTGACTCGTTGATCAGCATCGAGCGGCTGATCGGCAGCGCCTTCAACGACACGCTGTATGGTTCCTACAAGGGTGGGATGAGCGATCCCACCGACAACTACATCGACGGCGGTGCTGGCGCCGACTACATGGCGGCGTGGAACGGAAACGACACCTATATCGTCGATAACACGGGCGACGTCGTCAACGAGTACAGCGGCGGGGGCATCGACACGGTCTATGCGTCGGTGACCTACAGCATCACGATATACACCGACAACCTGACGCTCACCGGTGCCGCCGCGATCAACGCGACCGGGAACTCCGGCGATAACGTGCTGATCGGCAACAGCGCGGCGAACACGCTGACCGGAGCGGCCGGGAACGACACGCTGGACGGCGGCGCCGGAAACGACGCGCTGGTCGGCGGTGCCGGCGACGATATCTACGTGGTGGACAACGCCGGCGATGTGGTGACGGAGAGCACGAGCGAGGGCACGGACCTGGTACGGGCTTCGGTGAGCTATACCCTCGGATCGAACGTCGAGAACCTGACTCTGACCGGCACCGCGGCGATCAACGGAACCGGCAATACGCTGGACAACGTACTCACCGGCAACGATGCGGCGAACACGCTGACCGGCGGCGCCGGAAATGACACCCTGAACGGCGGCACTGGGAACGACCTCATCCAGGGCGGCGATGGCGTCGACATCTATCGCTTCGATCGGGGCGGAGAAACCGACACACTCACCGTCTATGACACCGACGGCAGCGCCGACAAGCTGGTGTTCGGTGCCAACATTGCGACGGACCAGCTCTGGTTCAGGAATGCCGACCAAGATGGCGATGGGACGTTCGACGACCTGGAGATCGACGTTATCGGCACCACGGACAAGGTCTATATCGACGGCTGGAACAGCAGCTCGGCCCATAAGCTCGATCGGGTGACCGTATCCAACGGCACCTATGCGGCTGTCGGCGACATCGCCAATCTGGTCTCTGCGATGGCGAGCTTCAGCCCGCCGCCCCTTGGTCAGACGCAGCTTGATCCAACCGTCGCCCAGGCTCTGGCGCCGACTCTTGCTGCGAGTTGGCACGCCTGAGGCAGCCAGCGTGAGGAAGGCTCCCTCCGCCGGTTGAGGCGGAGGGAGCAAGTCTAGCGCAATTGGCAGCAACGGGATCATTGCGGAGATGCCGCTTCGGGGCGGCGCGCAGGTGGCGCGCCAAATCTCTAAACCTCTGATTTTACGAAGATAACCAAGGGGATCATAATCCCTTGGTCGGCGGTTCAAATCCGTCCGGTGCTACCAATTTTCTCCGCGAAAATTATTGGCGATAGAGATCCCGGTTGATCGAGAAGACCAGGATCTTGTTGACCGTCCGGTCGTCGTCGGAGAGCGGCAGGAACAGGTTGGCTTCGGAGACGTAGCGATCCAGCACCTGGAAATTGTCCTCGTCGTAGTAGGGCGCCCGGGTGTCGCAGACCGTCACGTAGCGAAATTCGGCCGCCTCGGGGGTCGCCGCGAAATAGCCGTCCCGCACCGACTTGCCGGTGGGATCATGGCCGCGCAGCTGGACCTCGCCGGTTCCCACCAGGCGATAGACGAAGCGCCGCTCGTCATCGACCACGTCGACGATCATGACGTTGGGCAGCAACCCGACCATCTCGGCCGGATCGATGTCGCTGCGCGGCGGCATGGTTCGGCCATTCCGCTTGCTCTCCCAGTAGGTGAGCATCTTCAGAATGTCCGGATGACATTTCGCCTTCCAGTCCTGCATACACCCGTACTCAAGCCGCCAGAAGGGACATGCCGAAACGATCGGCAACATATTCCTATGTCGCGCCGACATACTACAGTACTCGCGTGGAAATATCAAAACGCCGCTCACAGACGATAGAAGGCCGCGGCGTTGTCGTGGAAGAGATCGCGCTGCAGTGTATTCGGAAGCGCGGCGACGATTGTCCGGAAGGCATTGAAATGTGCCGCGAAATCGCCGTGCAGGCCGGCCACCGGGAAGTCGCTGCCGAACATGCAGCGCTTGGCGCCGAACGCCTCGATCACCGCCGTCACGATCGGCCGATAGCTCTCGACCGTCCAGTCGTGATCATAGGCGGCGAGATCGGAGATCTTGATCCAGACATTCGGCGCCGCCGCGGCGCGCGCGAGGCCGTCGCGCCATTTCCGGAGACCGGCCGGATCACGATCGACCGGGCTGCCGGCGTGATTGACGACGATGCGCAAGGCCGGATGGTCCGAGGCCAGCCGCGCTACATCACCGAGCTGCGGCGCATTGACCATGAGGTCGAGCGAGAGGTCGCGCTCGGCCAGCAGGGCGAGGCCGCGCCGCCAGGGGGGATCGTCCATCAGGTCCGGCCGCGCCGCGAAGCGCAGCTGCGGCTTCTCGTGCCAGCTGGCGATGGCGCGGATGCCGCGCAGGTTCGGCGCGCGCGCGTGGCGCTTGAGGATGGCGGCAAGATCGGGATCGGCCAATGGCGCCGCGGCGACGATGCCTTGCGGAAAGCCGTGCCGGTCGGCGATCGCTTGCACCCAGGCGGTCTCTTCCCAGGGCGCGCCGCCGAAGCCCGCCTCGATATGCACCGACTTGACGACATTCTCGCCGGCGATGTCGCGGAGGTAATCTTCGATCAGGTAGTTGTGGGCGAGCTTTTCGCTCGGCCCGAACACCATCTCCGACCGGCGCGCCGATCCCAGCCAGGGATAGCGGTCGTCGGCGAGGTCCCAGAGATGGTGATGCGCATCGATGATCGGGCCGCGATAGAGCCCCATCGTCAGCGCCGCAGCATGGCGAGCGCGATGTCGCGGTAGAGTTCCGTCGCCTGGACCAGCTCGGCCTTCGGCACGAACTCATCCGGCTTGTGCGCCTGGTCGAGCGAGCCCGGGCCGAGGATGATGCCGTCGCTGCCGATCGCGCGGAAATGCACCAAGTCGCAGCCGCCGGTGAAGCCCTCGGGGGCCGCCTGCGCATTGGCCGCGAGACTGAAGCGCACGATCGGCGAGGAGGCCGCGGTCTCCGCCGCCCCGGCAACCGTGCGCACATCCACGACCTCGGCGGAGATGTCGTGCTCCTCCCTGGCATGGACCAGCAGCTCCTGCAGCTCAGCGAGCGCCGCATCGGAGTCTTCACCGGGCAGCAGGCGGCGGTCGACCACGATCTCGCAGGAACCCGGGACCACGTTGTCGGCGATGCCGCCGAAGATCCGGGTCACCGTGAGGGTGGCCGGTCCGACCAGGTCATGGTGGCGGTGGCGCAGCCGCTTGTCCTCGGCGTCGAGCAGCGAGAGCAGCAGGCCCGCCTTCTGGATCGCATTGATGCCGAGCTCCGGCCGGCTGGAATGCGCGGTCTGGCCGTTGACGCGCAACAGCGGCCGCAGCACGCCCTTATGCGCGGAATGCACCTGGTTGCTGGTCGGCTCGCCGATGATGACGGCGTCGATCGGCGCCTGCTTGGCCTTGGCTTCGGTGGTGACCTGCTTCGAGCCGGTGCCGTCGATCTCCTCGTCGGCCACGAAGGTCAGCAGCAATGTGCCACTCCACTCGTCCTTGCGCGCCGCGAGCAGGCGCGCCGCTTCCGTCATGCTGGCGATCGAGCCCTTGGCGTCGCAGGAGCCGCGGCCATAGAGGCGGCCATCGCGTTCGACCAGGCGCAGCGGGTCGCTGCTCCAGCCGGTGCCGACCGGCACGGTGTCGATATGCGAATTGAAGGCGAGGGTGGAGCCCGGCCCGTTATCGAGCCGCGCCACCAGGTTCGCCCGTCCTTCGGCGACTTCCTGCAGCGTGGCGTTGAAGCCGAAGCCGGCGACGACCGTCGCCAGGAAGCGCGCGGCTTCCGTCTCCTGGCCTGGTGGATTTTGAGTGTCGAAGGCGACCAGGCGGTCGAGCAGGGCGAGGATTTTTGCCGCATCAGCCATGGCGCATCACCGCATCGCTGGCCGCGCGCACCCAATCGAGGCGCGCGGCGGGCACCAGTCCATAGTTGTAGTAGTCGATTTCCGTGGCGCCCGCGCGCATCGCGGCCAGCGACCGCGCGGCGATATCGTCGGCCGACCGCATCTCCGGATGGAACAGCCGCATGCCGACCCCGAGCTTCACGCCGTCACCAAGCTGCGCGCGCACTTTGGCCGTATCCGCTTCGAGCGCTTCCGGCTGCCGGTCATAGGCGCAGAACACCACACCCTCGCAGATCTTGCCCAGCGCGGCGAGATCGCTGCCCGAGCGCCAGCCATCGTTGATGTCGATGACATCGATCCGCACCCGGGGGTCGGCCGCGTCGCGGATCGCGGCGACGAGGCTGGTGACCGGCTCGAACCGCCAGCGCACCAAGGCCTCGATCTCCGGGTGCTCGCGGAACACGTCCGGCCCGCGGGTGATGAAATCCGGCCAGCGGGGCGCCGGCACCGCGCGTTCGGCGGCCTCGACGATCAAGCGCCGCACGGTCTTGCGCGCGGCTTCCACATCGACGCCGGATTTTCCGGCGCGTGCGATGCAGGCGTCGCAGAAGCAGAGCGACATCAGGAAATCGTCTTCCGCGGCCAGGCCGACGCCGTCCTTCTCGTGGTGGAACTCATGCGCATAGCCCATGAAGCCCGGCGTCTCGAGCTGCACGATGTCCGGCCGGTAGCCGGTGGTGAGATTCTTGATCAGCGTGGTGATATAGCCGCGCACATCCGGGTGGCTGGGGCAGAGGCTGTAATAGTTGGGGTCGCCGAAGGCGTTGCGGGTGCAGGCCTCAGGATGCAGCAGACCGAGGCGCATGTTGTGCAGGCAGACCGTCCAGCAGGCGACCGAGAGCCCGCCGCGATCCCGCGCCGCGGTCAGGTCCTTCAGCACGTCCTGCTCGGCCACGACGTCCGCGACCTTCGGCTGGATGCGCTGTCCCGCCCAGAGCTTGGGATCGGGCTGGAAGTAGATCGTGCCGTCCTCGGGGAAGTAGGCTTTGCGCTTTGGGCTGCGCGGCTGGAAGAAGCGGCCGGCGTGATAGGCGGTCGCAATGTTGATGCCGTTCACCCCGGCGCGGTCCTGGAGATCGCGCGACACCGTCTCCAGCCCCAGGTCGATCACGTCCCAGGGATAGGTCCACATCGCCAGACGTGGATTGCCGGTGTCGCCCGCCATCTTACTTGAACTCGACGATGGCTTCGATCTCGACCGTGATGTCGTCGGGGAGGCTGCCCATGCCGACGGCGGAGCGGGCATGTTTACCTTTGGCCTCGAACACCTCGACCAGGAGATCGGAGCAGCCGTTGATCACCTTCGGGTGCTGCTTGAAATCCGGCACGCCGTTGACCATGCCGAGCAGCTTCACGATCCTTGTCACGCGATCGAGATCGCCGACCGCGTCGCGCAGCGCCGAGAGCAGCTGGATGCCGACGATCCGCGCATGCTGGTAGGCCTCATCGACGGTGACGCCGCCGCCGACCTTGCCGCTATGCATGCCGCCTTCGGCCTTGCGCGGGCCCTGGCCGGAGAGGAAGACCAGCGAGCCGGTGATGACGAACGGCACATAATTGGCGACGGGGGTCGGCACCGGCGGCAGCACGATGCCCAGGGACTTCAACCGCGCTTCGATCGCGCCACTCATTCGGTTCTCCTTTTCAGCGAGTCTGGTCGCGCCCGGACAAAGGCAGCATTCCGAGGATTAGGCAACCCAAAATGATGCTGCGCCATCCCGCCGAGGCGTTCACCACGGTGATCAGCGCCGTCATGGTCACCAGCAGGATGGCGCCGGCGATCGTACCGGCATAGGTGCCGCGCCCGCCGAGGATCGAGGTCCCGCCCAAGACCACGGCGGCGATCGAGGACAGGAGATAGGGATCGCCGATCCCGACATAGCCCTGGCCATTCATCGCCAGCAGCAGCAGGCCGGCGCAGCCTGCGGTCGATCCGGACACGGTGTAGAGCAGCAGGGTGACGCGGCGCTCGGCGACGCCGGAGAGCCGGCTGGCCAGCGGATTGGTGCCGAGCGCGAAGACCGTGGCCCCGGTCCGCGTCCCATGCAGCCAGGCGAGGCAGAGTGCGGCGATCGCCGCCCAGACCAGGATATCGACCGGGATGCCGGCGATCCGCGTCGCGCCGAGCCAGACCAGCAGCGGATTGTTGACCGTGACCGCGCTGCCGCCGGCGATGATCACCAGCAGGCCTTGCAGGGTCGTCGCCGTCGCCAGGGTCATGATCAGCGGCGGCAGGCCGAGATAGCCGATGCCGATCCCGTTGATCGCGCCGATCCCGCCCGCCACGGCGAGGGTGAGCAGGATCGCGCCGAAGCCGGTGGTGTCCGGGGCGAAGGAGACCAGCGGCATCACGATCGCCGCGACCGTGATCGTGGCCGCAACCGAAAGATCGATGCCGCCGCCGATGACGACCAGGGTCTGGCCGATGCCGACCAGGCCGATCACCGCGGCCAGCTCGACCATGTAGCGGATATGTCCCGGCTTGGCGAAGCCCGGCAGAATCGCCCCGGCGACCAGCCAAAGCAGGACGATCAGCGCATAGGGCAGGGCGGCCCGCGTCGCGTCGTTCATGACGAAGCGGAAGCCGGTCACGCGATCCTCCGCACCAATTGCTTGAGCCGCGGCAGGGCGACGGTGATGACGATGATCAGCCCCTGCACGACATATTGCGCGACCGGCGGCAGGTTCATGAAGAACATCACGTTGATGAGCACGCTCATCAGCAGGCTGCCGGCGAGCGCGCCGCGCATCGTGCCCTGGCCGCCGAGGAAGCCGACGCCGCCCAGCACCGCCGCCGCGATCGCCGCCAGGGTGAAGGGCCCGCCGATCACCGGGTCGCCGGATCCCGTCTGCGCCGCCACGTAGAGTCCGGCGCCCGCGGTCAGCAAGCCGCTCAGCGCATAGGCGAAGATGCGGGCCGTGCGGGTCGGGACACCCGAGCGATAGGCGCCGATCGGATTGTCGCCGCCCGCCACCAGGCCCATGCCCAGCGGCGTCGCCTGGTATAGCTTCCAGCCGAGGATCAGCAGGATCAGCAGCAGCACGGCGGTCGGATGATCGCCGGCCAGGAACTCGGAGAGCTCCGCCGGAATCGCGCCGCCCGGCCGCGGCAGGATCAGCAGCGCCGCGCCGCCGATGATGAAGGAGGTGGCAAGCGTCACGATGATCGCCGGATAGCGCCCGACCGAGACGATGACACCGACCAGGGTGCCGATCGCCGCACCCATGCCGAGCGTCGCCGCGGTACCGCCCGCAATACCGAAGGCGCCGCCCATGCTGGTCGCGGCGACCACGGAGCCCAGGCCCACCATGGCTCCGATCGAGAGATCGATGCCGCCGGCCAGCATGATCATCGCTTGCGCCACGGCCACCAGCGCCATCGGGAACCAGTTCTGCACGAAACGTCCCGCGCCGCCGATGCTCAGGATTCCCGGGAAGAGGATGGCGTAGAGAATGAGGAATCCGGCCAGCACCAGGAACAGGGCGCCGAGCCCTTCATTGCGGCGCCACTGGATCGCCCAATAGAGGCTCATGCCGCCACCCCAAGCGCGGCACCGACGATCGCTTCTTCGCTGGCGTCCGCATGGTCGAGCATCGCGGCGATGCGGCCTTTGTGGAAGACCGCGACCCGATCGCAGAGATGCACCAGCTCCGGCGTGTCGGAGCTGAGGAGAACCACCGCCTTGCCTTCGGCCGCCATCGCCTGCAGCGCCAGATAGATCTCGCGCTTGGTGGCGACATCGACGCCGCGGGTCGGGTCGTTGAGCAGCAGGATCGACGGACTCAGCGGCAGCCATTTCGCCAAGGCCACCTTCTGCTGGTTGCCGCCGGAAAGGGCCTGCACCGGCCGCTTGCGGTCGCCGCGGATAGAAAGCCGCGCCGCGAGGCTCTCGGTCAGCGTCCTTTCCTCGCCGCGATTCCGGAACAGACGCGCAGCGGACCGCGCCAGGCTCGGCAGCAGCAGGTTGAGATCGATGCTGTGCGGCAGCAGCAGGCCTTCCTTCTTGCGATCGGCCGGGACATAGGCGAGGCCGGCGCGGTTCGCCGCCATCACGTTCCGGAACGGCGCCTGGGCGTCGCCGGCCTGGAACCGGTCCGCCGCCGCTTCCGCGGCGCCGTAGAGGCCGAGCAGGAAATCCTCCTGCCCCTGGCCGACCAGCCCGCCGAGGCCGAGGATCTCGCCGCGCCGCAGCTCGAGGTCGATGCCGGAAACCGCGGCCGTGCGGAAATTCCTGAGCGCCAGCACGGTCTCGACGCCGGCGCTCGACCGGAACGGCGGGAAGAGATCGTTGGGATCGCGGCCGACCATCAGCCGCACCAGGCCTTGCGCATCCATGCCGGCCAAGGGCCGGTCGGCGGTGAGCGCGCCGTCCTTCAGCACGGTGACATGGTCGCAGAAATCGAGGATCTCGTTGAGGCGATGCGAGATGTAAAGGATCGCGAGGCCCTGGGCCTTGAGCTTGCGGATCAGGCCGACCAGGATGCCGACGTCGTGGGCTGAGAGCGAAGAAGTCGGCTCGTCGAGGATCAGCAGCTTGGGCTTGCGGAACAGGGCCTTGGCGATCTCCACCATCTGCCGCCGGCCGAGCGCCAGCTTGTTCACCGGGAGATCGAGCGGCTCGTGGATGCCGGTCTCGCGGGCGATCGCGGCGGCCCGTTCCTTGATCGCGCCGTAGTCGATCAGGCCGAAGCGCCTGGGTGCCGCGCCCAACGCGATATTCTCCGCGATCGAGAGATGCGGCATCAGGCTCAATTCCTGCTGCACCACGGCGATGCCGAGGCCGCGCGCGCTGCGCGGCGTCAATGCGGAGAGCGTCTGCCCGGCGATCGTGATGGTTCCCGCATTCGGCGGCAGCGCGCCGGAGAGAATGTTGATCAGCGTGCTCTTGCCGGCGCCGTTTTCGCCCAGCAAGGCATGGATGCGCCCCGGCAGGAGCGCGATCGAGACGTCGCGCAGCACCGTGTTGCCGAAGAAGGATTTGGAAACACCTGCTGCGGCGAGCAGGACCTGATCTTCTGCCATCACACCAAAGCCGACCCAAAAGATCCGAGGTTCCGCCGCGAGGGAGGCAGCGGCGGAACCCCAGGATAGTCCAGTTGTCGGTTACTTGCTGCCGGCAATCAGCTGGTCGAACAGCTTGGTGTCATAGGGCGAGTAGATATAGCCGTCGGCCGGGAACTCGTCCTTGCGGGCGAGATAGGAGTCGAGGTTCTCATTGGTGATGATCGGCAGCGGCACCTTGATATAGGCAGGGATGTCCTCGCCCTGCTTGGCCTTGACGCCGGCATAAGTGGCGAGTGCGGCCAGCCAGTTGGGTTGCTGGGCCGCCCAGGCGTTGAGCTTCTTCTCCTTCCACATCTCCAGGAACTGGCGATAGTTCTCGCCGGTGATGGGGACGAGGTCGCGGCCCTGCTTGTCGAAGGCCATGATCGCACCGGCCGAGAGCGCGCCGCCCAGCGACAGCACGCCGTCGATCTCCGGATGGCTGAACAGCAGGTTGGTCACCGCCTCTTGCGCCGGGGCCGCGTTATAGTCGGTGTTGGTCTCGGCCAGGATCTCGATCCCCGGATTCTCCTTCAGCACCGGCTCCGCACCCTGGCGCCGGGCGTCGGAGACGGAGATGCCCGCGGGGCCGTTCAGCACCAGGATCTTGCCCTTGCCGCCGAGCTGCTTCACCAGCCAGGTCGCGGCCTCCTTGCCCCATTCGAGCTGGTCGGTGTTGACCTTGGCGGTCAGCTCGTTGGTATCGACCATGGAGTCGAAGTTCATGACCGCGATGCCCTTGGCGCAGGCATCGGCGATCACCCGGTCGAGCGCGGTCGCGGAGCCGGCGATCACCACGATCACGTCGAGCTTGGCGTCGATCATCGACTGGATCTGCTGGATCTGCGTGTTCGCATTGCCCTGGGCGTCGGTGATCATCAGCTTGCTCACCAGACCCTGCCTCTTGAGGTCCTCGGACATCGCCTCGATCGTGCCGGTGGTCTCCTTCATCCAGGTCGGCACCGAGTAGATGTTGGCCCAGCCGATCGAATAGGGCGGCTTCTGCTCGGCGGTGATGCATTTTGAAGCCGCAAAGGCCGAGGACGCACCCGCGGCGGCGAGCCCAAGGGCCAGCACCGCGGCGGAAAGGTGACGCAAGGTATGCCGTTTCATGTCTCAGAGCCTCCTGTCGGGTTGCGATCGCCGGGGCTCTGCTCTTCTGGGCAGACGCTTCCCCAAACGTCGTGTGAAATTCTCTTACAAGATTTTTGTCTTCGCAAGTCGATTCTGGGAGATGGTCGGCGTGTCTTTGGTAGAATATTCCCGAGAACCGCGAAAATCCTGCCTGGATGATCTGTAAATAAGTTACAAGACCAGGGTGATAGAAATTAAGTTACAAAGCGATATTCTGCCGCTGCGCCTGAAGGGATCGTCGCGCAAGGCCGATTTGAGAAAGACGGGGATGAGCACGGTCGTCGATATCATTTCCAGGCTGCGCGCCATGGAGGGGCAGTTCCGCCCGGCCGAGGCCGAGGTGGCGAAGGTGGTGCTCGAGGATCCGTTCTTCGCCGGCCGCGCCAGCATCGCCGAACTGGCCGATCGCGCCGGCGTCAGCCAGCCCAGCGTCACCCGCTTCTGCCGCGCGCTCGGCTGCGAGAGCCTGCGCGACTTCAAGTTCAAGCTGGCGCAGAATCTTGCGGTCGGCACCAATTACCTGAAGCAGCCGGAGCGGCTGGACGACGACGTCGCGCATCTGGCGCAACGGGTGATGAACGTGATCCTGGACGGAATCGCGCTGGCCCGCGACCAGCTCGACCACCAGGCGGTGCGCCAGGCGATCGAGATCATCGCCGAGACCCGGCGGCTCGACATCTACGGCGTCGGCGGCGCCAGCCACGGCGTCGCCATGGATGCCTATTACCGCTTCTTCCGCCTGGACATTCCCTGCGCCTGCTACGGCGACAACCATCTGCAGCGGATGTCGGCCTCCACCCTCGGACCCGGCGACACGGTGCTCGCGATCTGCAACAGCGGTCACATCCGCGAAGTGCTGGAGAGCGCCGAGATCGCGCAGCAATACGGCGCCAGGCTGATCGCGGTCACCAAGCCGGAGACGCCGCTGGCCCGTCTCGCCGATGTCAAGGTGCTGGTCGATGTCCCGGAGGATCCGGACATCTTCAAGCCGACCGCCTCCAGGCTGGCGCAGATCGCCGTCATCGACGTGCTGGCGACCGGCGTCGCGGTGCGGCGCGGCGCCGTCGTGCATGAAAAGCTGCGGCGGATCCGGCATAATCTCATCCCCGTCCACGCGATCACGCCGCAGCCGCGATCGACGGAGCCGGGCCCATCCAGCAAATCCCAGCGTCGGAAACGATCCCGCCCATGAATGCCCCCGACTTGAACGCAGAGAACCAGGCGCCGCTTTACGACCTCCTCTTCAAGGGGGCGCGGCTGATCGACGGCAGCGGCGGGCCTTCGCGCAAGGGCGATCTTGCGGTCAGCGGCGATCGCATCGCGCGGATCGACGACACCGGTTCGATTGATCCGATTGCCGCCCGCCAGGTGATCGACGCCACCGGCCTGGTGCTGGCGCCCGGCTTCGTCGACAGCCATACCCATGACGATTTCGCCGTGATCGGCGAGCCGGCGATGCGGCCGAAGGTGACCCAGGGCGTCACCACCGTCGTGGTCGGCAACTGCGGGATCAGCGGCGCGCCGATCCGGATCCAAGGCGACCTGCCGCCGCCGCCGCTCAACCTGCTCGGCGAATCCAAGACCTTCGCCTATCCGAGCTTCGCCGAGTATGCCGCCAAGGTCGATGCGACCAGGCCCGCGGTCAATGTCGCGGCGCTGATCGGCCATGGCACCCTGCGCGTCGCCACCATGGCGGACATCTCCGGTCGCGCCACGCCCGGCGAGATCGAGCGGATGCGCAAGCTCCTGGCCGACAGCCTCGATGCCGGTGCCGCGGGCTTCTCGACCGGTCTTTTCTATCCGATCAACAGCGGCGCCGATGCCGACGAGGTGGTGGCGCTGGCGGAGATCGTCTCGGAGAAGGGCGGCGTCTACACCACCCATATGCGCGACGAATACGACCGGGTGATGGAATCCCTCGAGGAAACCTTCGACACCGCTGAGCGCGCCAAGGTGCCGGTGGTGATCTCGCATCACAAATGCGCGCTTCCCGAGAATTACGGCCGCAGCCGTCAGACCTTGCGCCGCATCACCGAGGCCGCGCAGCGCCAGACCGTCGGGCTGGACGCCTATCCCTATGACGCCGGCTCGACCGTGCTCTATCCCGAGGAAGCGCGCGACGACGTGCGCATCATGGTCACCTGGTCGACGCCGCATCCGGAGATGTCCGGCCGCGACCTCTCCGCTATCGCGAAGGAATGGGGCTGCTCGCAGCGCGAGGCGGGCGAGCGCCTGCTGCCGGCCGGCGCCATCTATTTCCAGATGGACGAGGCCGACGTGCGCGCGATCCTCGCCTTTCCGCTGACCATGATCGGCTCGGATGGCCTGCCGCACGACAAGCATCCGCACCCGCGGCTCTGGGGCACTTTCCCGCGCATCCTCGGCCATTATGTGCGCGAGGTCCGGCTGTTCAGTTTGGAGAACGCGATCCACAAGATGACCGGGATGACCGCCGCGCGCTTCGGTCTCAAGGATCGCGGCCTGCTGCGCGAAGGCTATGCCGCCGACCTGGTGCTGTTCGACGCGGCCAAGGTGAAGGATACCGCCACCTACGAGATCCCAATCCGCGCCGCGGAAGGAATCAACGCGGTCTATGTGAACGGCCAGCCGGCGCTGGAAGGTGCGCGCGCCGGTCGCCTCCTGCGCAAGGCCCACTAAAGGCCTGACCGGGCTCGCTACGAACGGCTGAAAAGCTCCCCTGATTCGCCGGCAAGCAGCGTCTGCCCTTAGCTTGATATAAATCAAGCTGCTACAGAAAGATGTTGAACTTGCCAAATTGGTGTTGGATGCGCCGTCCTACCCGCGGCGCGGCGCAAGCCTTGTTTGTGCAAAGATAATTGCACCGATACAATCGCTTGGCTGGTCATGGCCGGACGTGATGCCCGTCACTCACTTTTTTGTGACTTTATGCAGAAACTGAGGTAAGTCACACATCCTCAGTTGTCGCGACAGACACAACCAAGGCGATAGACCATGCACCATCCCCCGAGCCGACCGCATCGTGCCTCCCGGCGCCTGCCGCCGCAGGCCCTGCTCGCCATAGTGCCGCCGGCGCCGGTCCTGCCGGCGCCCGTCGCCTTGCCCGCGGGTGCGGCGGACATGGTCGAGGCTTCGCCGCGGCTGGTGCACTGGCTGCGCGCCCGCAAGCTCTGCCTTGCGCTCTCGACCGGCGAGAGCGGCAAGCTCCTCACCCTCGGCGCCGGCCCGGCGGGCCTCACTGTGTTCGACGTGAGCTGCGAGATACCGGGTGCTCTCTTGCTGACCGAGAAGGGGCTGCATGTCGCCGCGCATCGCCGGCTCTGGCGCTTCGACGATGCCTTGGGCGACGGCGAACGCTATCGCGGCACCGATCGCTTGTGCCTGCCGAGCCAATGCCGGCCGACCGGCGCCATCGGCATCCAGGATCTTGCGGTCCTGGAATCGGGGAAGCTGCTGGCGGCGGCTTCCGCTTTCAACAGCGTCGTTCGGATCAACAGCCGCGGCGACTTGAAGCCGGTCTGGCGCCCGGCCTTCATCGACAAGGTGGTGCGCGAGGACCGCTGCCACCTGACCGGCTTCTGCCTGCGCGACGACGCGGTTGCCTATGTCACCGTCACCGCGGCGAGCAATGTGAAGGACGGCTGGCAGCAGGCGCAGAACGGCGGCCAGGTGATCGACGCGGTCACGCAGCGCGCCGTGGCCGAGGGCCTCGACCGGCCGACCGCGCCGCGCCTCACCCGCAACCGGCTCTGGGTGCTGGAGAGCGGCAGCGGCTGGCTCGGCCGGGTCGACCTGGAGAAGCGCGCTTTCGAGCGTTTCGTGCAATTGCCCGGCACGCCGCGCGGTCTGCGCTTCGTCGGCAACCATGCCCTGGTGATGACCTCGGGCGAGGGCGCCGGCATCCACTGGGTCAACCTGAAGACCGGCAAGACCGACCACCGGCTTTCGCTGCGCGGTTCGATCGCCGACGCGATCGATGTCGCGTTCATCCCCGGCGAGACGGTGCCGCGGCTGGCGGGGTTGAGCTTCGCCGATTCAGGGCTGGAGGAGCCGCAGCGGATCGCGGGCTAACGCGATCTCACTGGCGGTGGCTGTCGACCAGCGTCTCGATCAGCCGCACCAGGCGCGAGGCGGGGCCTTCGACGCCGAGGCTCTGGATGTTGATCCGGGCGCCCTCGATCAGCAGGAAGACCTCGTCGGCGAGGCCTTCGGGATCGCGCAGCTTCGCGTCGCCGAACAGCTTCACCAGCCGCAGGCGGTGGCCCTTCTTGAATTCCTCGATGACGGCGCGGGCGGGGTGGTCCTTCTCCGGCAGCTCGACCGCGGCATTGGCCAGCGCGCAGCCGCGCTCGCCGTCGTGCGTGACGCATTCCGATACCTGGGCGAGCCAGGTGCGGATCTCCGTCTGTGGATCGCCGGCGCATTGCTTGGCGATCTCGTCCCAGTGGGCATCCGCCTCCTGGGCGAGCTTGCGCAGGTACTCGGCCACCAGAACGTCCTTGGAGGGGAAGTGGCGGTAGACGGTCATCTTGTTGGTGGCGGCCGCCTCGGCAATGGCGTCCATGCTCACCGAATGAATGCCGTGGTGATAGAAGAGGTCGCAGGCCGCGCTCAGTATCCGAATCCGCGGCGGGACGGCACGCGGTCCCGGGGTCTGCGGCACGTCCCCATGAGACCCGTGAGTTTCATTTTCGACCGGCTGTTTGAGTGCTATTTCAAGCTCCGTCTTCGCAACTGCACGCAATTCACTTGACGCGGTACTTACTGATCAGTACCGTCGCTTGGTACTGAGTAGTACCACCGTTCATACTCCTTGTCACGCAAGATGTGACGGTCATCACACTTCAAGCGGAACAAGGGATTAGCCTACTGACATCTTTGGGTCGTCGTTTCGGCCATAGTCGCCGGCCCGGTTTGGCCCTTCGTCCTAGCCTCCAGCATATAGAGTCCTAAGTGGTTGGTTTTTTCATTAATCGCCCCGTCTTCGCATCTGCAATAGCCGGCATCATGGTGCTGGCCGGTCTCATTTGTTACCAGCTGCTGCCGGTGGCCCAGTTCCCCGACATCACGCCGCCGCAGGTGGTGGTGACCGCCGCCTATCCGGGCGCCAGTTCCAAAGTCGTCGCCGACACCGTGACCACGCCGCTGGAGCAGCAGATCAACGGCGTGCCGGGCATGGCCTATATGTCGTCGATCAGCGCCAATGACGGCACCTCCACCATCACCGTGACCTTCGACGTTGGCTATCCGATCGACGTCGCCGCGGTCGACGTGCAGAACCGCATCACCGCCGCCAGCGGCCAGCTGCCGGCGATCGTGAACCAGGGCGGCGTCACCATCGCCAAGCAGAACCCGAACTTCGCGCTGGCGGTGAACCTTTCCTCGCCGGACGGCTCGGTCGATCTCACCACCCTGAGCAACTTCGCCTATCTGCAGCTCGCCGATCCCCTGAAGCGGGTGCAGGGTGTTGGCAACGTCATCATCTTCGGTGAGCGCCGCTATTCGATGCGGGTCTGGCTCGATCCCGACAAGCTCGCCAATCTTGGACTGACCGCGCTCGACATCCGCGACGCGATCGCCAATCAGAACATCCAGGTCGCTGCCGGCAAGCTCGGCCAGTCGCCGGCGCCCGACGGCACCGCCTTCGAAGTCCAGGTGAACGCGCTGGGGCGCTTGAGCGATCCGGCGCAATTCGGCGAGATCATCGTCCGCGCCGGCACCGGCAGCGAGGCGACCCTGAAGCTGAAGGACGTGGCGCGGATCGAGCTCGGCGCCCAGACCTATTCCTCCAGCGCGCATCTCAACGAGAAGCCCTCGGTCTTCCTCGGCATCTTCCAGGCGCCGAACTCGAACGCCCTCGCCATGTCCGCCGGCATCCGCAAGACCATGGACGAGCTGAAGGCACGATTCCCGAAGGGCGTCGAATACGGCATCGTCTACGACACCACGATGTTCGTCTCGGCCTCGATGGAGGACGTGATGAAGACCCTGGGCGAGGCGATGATCCTCGTGATCCTGGTGGTCTTCGTCTTCCTGCAGAGCTGGCGCGCGACCCTCATTCCCGCGATTGCGATCCCGGTCTCGCTGATCGGCACGCTCTGCATCATGTATGCCTTCGGCTTCTCGCTGAACACGGTCTCGATGCTCGGCATGGTGCTGGCGATCGGCCTGGTGGTCGATGACGCGATCGTCGTCGTCGAGAACGTCGAGCGGCAGCTGCATCTCGGGCTGAAGCCGATCGACGCCGCCAAGGCCGCCATGGCCGAGGTGACCGGGCCGATCATCGCCACCACCGCCGTGCTGATGGCGGTGTTCGTGCCGGTCGCCTTCCTGCCCGGCGTCACCGGCCAGCTCTATAACCAGTTCGCGCTCACCATCGCCATCTCGGTGGCGATCTCGGCCTTCAACTCGCTGACCCTGAGCCCGGCCTTGAGCGCCGTGTTCCTGCGCAACCAGCCGCCGTCGAAGTTCCTGCCGTTCCGCCTGTTCAACGCCGGCTTCACCCGCTCGGCCAACGGCTATGCCTGGTCGATCCGGCATCTGATCGGCATGCGCTGGATCGTGATGGCCTTCTTCGCCTTCGGCCTGCTGCTGACCTATGGGATCTACAGCCGGCTCTCGACCACCTTCCTGCCGGTCGAGGACCAGGGCTATTTCTTCGCGGTCATCCAGCTGCCCGACGGCGCTTCGGTCGAACGCACCGAGGAAGTGGCGACCCAGGTCCGCGAGATCCTGAAGGCGACCCCCGGCGTCTCCGACGTGGTCTCGGTCGCCGGCTTCAACTTCCTGACCGGTGCGGCGCAGTCCAACACCGGCGTCGAGTTCGCGGTGCTGAAGCCCTGGGCCGAGCGCGGGCCCGGCGAGAAGGCTTCCGACATCGTCAACCAGGTCCGCGGCAAGCTGCTGAGCCTGCCGGCCGGCATCGCCTTGAGCTTCGACCCGCCCTCGATCCCGGGCGTCGGCGCCACCGGCGGCTTCGAGTTCCAGCTCGAGGATCTGACCGGCCGCACCAGCGCCGAGCTCGACCAGGTGACCCAGGCGGTGCTGGGCGAGGCGCGCAAGCAGCCGGAGCTCAACCCGCACGCCTTGTTCTCGACCTTCTCGACCGCGACGCCGCAATACGACTACGAGCTCGACCGCACCAAGGCGAAACTCCTGGGGCTCGACCTGCCGGACGTGTTCAGCACCCTGCAGATCTTCTTCGGCTCGCTCTATGTGAACGACTTCAACCAGTTCGGCCGCACCTTCCGTGTCACCATGCAGGCCGAGCAGAGCGCGCGCGCCCAGGCCGGCGACATCTCGCGGCTCTACGTGCGGAACAACGAGGGCCGGATGGTGCCGCTGAGCACGCTCGGCGAGCTGAAGCCCACCGTCGGGCCGGAATTCATCTCGCATTACAACGCCTATTCTTCGGCGCTGATCAACGGCGGCCCGGCCCCGGGCTACAGCTCCAGCCAGGCGATCGCGGCGATGGAGCGGGTGGCGAAGTCGGTGCTGCCGGGGGACTACAGCTTCGAATGGACCGGCATCACCTATCAGGAGCTCAAAGCGGGCGACATCGCGATCCTGGTCTTCGCGGGTGCCTTGATCTTCGTCTTCCTGTTCCTGGCGGCGCAGTATGAGAGCTTCTCCATGCCCTTCATGGTGATCCTCGCCGTGCCGCTGGCGCTGTTCGGCGCGGTGCTGGCGCTCTGGGCGGCCGGGATGCAGATCGACGTCTATTCCCAGGTCGGCTTCGTCATGCTGATCGGCCTGTCGGCGAAGAACGCGATTCTGATCGTGGAATTCGCCAAGCGCCGGCGCTTGGAAGGCCACACCATCGTCGATTCCGCCATGGAAGCCGGCCGCCTGCGCCTGCGCCCGATCCTGATGACCGCCTTCGCCTTCATCCTCGGCGTGGTGCCGCTGATGACCGCGAACGGCGCGGGTGCGGCCAGCCGCCAGTCGATCGGCACCACGGTGTTCGGCGGCATGCTGGCGGCGACGCTGCTGAGCCTGGCCTTCGTGCCGGTGTTCTATGCGCTGATCGAGCGCTGGCGCGAGGGTCGTGCCGGGGCTGAGGAAGAGCAACACAAGACCCCGGCACCCGTTGCGGGCGAGTGATTGGTCGCGGGCGAATGAGATTGGAACCGGGCCGATCTGACCCATCGGCCCGATCGAGGACATTGGAGGACTAGGTCATGCGTATTTGGACCGCTGCTCTCGGACTGGCCGTCGTCGCCGCTGCCGGCTACGGCACCGTGACGTTCGTCTTTCCCGAGTATTTCCGTGACGTCGTCGCCGCCGATGCGGCGCAGCAGGAGCAGGCACCGGAAGGTGGCGCGCCGCAGGCTTTCCCGGTTCCGGTCGCGGTCGTCTCCAAGACCACGGTCCCGGTCTACCTGGAATATGTCGGCAGCACCGAGGCGATCCGCGAGGTGACCCTGCAGGCCAAGGTCGGCGGCTATCTGCAGGAGACCGGCGTCACCGATGGCGCCGACGTGAACGAGGGCGATCTCCTCTATCGGATCGATCCCGACGATTACCAGGCGGTGCTGGACCAGGCCAAGGCGCGGCTGCAGAGCAACCAGGCCGCGCTCGAATACGCGACCTCGAGCCAGAAGCGTAACGCCGCGCTCACTGCGACCGGTGCCGTGGCCAAGGATACCAACGAGGAGAAGACCAGCCTGATGCACCAGGCGCAGGCCGCGATCATGGCGGACAAGGCCGCGATCCGCACCGCGCAGCTGAACCTCGGTTACACCCAGATCAGCGCTCCCTTCAGCGGCCGGCTCGGCAAGAGTCTGGTGCATGAAGGTGCGCTGGTGACGCCGCAGCAGACCAACATCAACACCCTGGTCCAGCTCTCGCCGATCTACGCGACCTTCAACCCGAGCGAAAGCGATCTCGCGCTGATCCAGAAGTATCGCGCCGCGGGCGAGCTCATGGTGGACATCACCCTGGCCGGCGAGGACACGCCGCGGGTTTCCGGCAAGCTCACCTTCCTGGACAACACGGTCGATCGCAGCACCGGCACGATCACCGCGCGCGCGACCCTGGAGAATGCCGACAAGGCGCTGCTGCCGGGCCAGTATGTGAAGGTGCGCCTGCACCTGACCGACAAGCCGGACGCGCTGCTGGTGCCGCAGATCGCGCTGGGTTCGAGCCAGATGGGCCGCTTCGTCTACGTGATCGGCGCCCAGGGCACGGTGGAGCAGCGCTTCATCGAGACCGGCGCGCTGATGGGCGATAAGGTGGTGATCAACAAGGGCTTGCAGCCCGGCGACAAGGTGATCACCGGCAACCTGCAGAAGATCGGCCCCGGCATGCCGGTGCAGCCGCTGCCGGAGCAGGCCAGCGCCTCCTAAAGATGGCTCTCGACGATCTGAAGGCGTGAGCGGAGGCGCTCGTCCTCGATGCCGGCGGCGAGGCGCTTCTGCAGCAGGTCCTTGATCTCGCCGCGCACCTTGACGAAGCCCGGCGTCCACCGCATGGCTTCGACGTAATCCGCCAGCAACAGGTCGGGGACGTCCGGCGCGCGCCGGGCAAGCTCCGCGATCTGGGTCTCGGACCAGAAGTTGATCAGCGGCGGCTCGATCACGACCTGGTTCCGATCGTGATCGCCCATCGAGGCCACGGCCCGTTGGAAGTCCTCCTGGGGTAGACCGAGAATCAGAGCGGCGGTTTCGCTGCGCTCAGCCGCCCCGCCATGCCCGAGCACGCCCAGCAGGGCCAGCAGTTCGTCGGCATGCTTCACACCCGGCCGAAGCAGTGCCGCGCGCGCGGCTTGGCGCTGCGGCTCCGGGAACGCGCCCCGCACCTCCTGCAGCAGCGACGGCAGGTTGCTGGGCTTCTCGGTGAGGCCATGCAATCGGTCGCTGGTCACCAGCGAAGCCAGCGCCTGCTTGACGAAGGCGGGATCGCCGGCGCGGAACGAGAATAGAGATTGTAGCCCGAACCGCGTGCGCGCGGGATTCTCGGAGAGCAGCTGATCGAGGATCGTCGCCTTGACCGCTTCGGTCGCCGCGGGCTCTTTGGCGGCGGCGAGGAAGCCGACCCAGGAATTGTGGAAACCGCCATCGAGCTTTTCGGTCCACAATTCGAGATAGACCGCGATTGCCGCCTGGGCCTGCGCCACGGTGATCGGCGGCGGGGTCGGCCCCGGCAGGTTCAGGGCCGCGGCATAGAAGCCCTTCTCATCCAGCGCGTAGGACAACCGCTCGCCCTTCTGGTCGGAGAAGAGCGGCGGCTGGACGCCGCCCCAGACGATGCGGCCAAGCAACTCGTCCTTGCCGTCGATCCGTTCCAGGAACTCGAAGGCCGAGCCGCGGAAGCCCTTAGGGAAGAGGCGCGTGACCGCCGCGTCGGACGATTGATTCTCCCGGATGATCAGCGCATCGGCTCGCGGCGGCTCCTCGCTCGGGACCACGCAGGCATCGGCTTCGCCGGCAGCGAGGAAATCCAGCATGCTCGCCCGGTTCGCCTCGGCGCGGCAGGTCGCCCGGTCGTGCACCAGGCGCAGCACCGACCAGACCTGCTTCTCCTTGCGCTCGACGGCGACGGCGTAGGGAGAGCCGAGCAGCACCAGCCGGCAGCGTTCGGAACACCCGGCATGATCCATCTGGCCGAGATAGGTATCGACCAGCGCGACGATGTCATGTGTCTGTCGGGCGGGCTTGAAGGGATAGATGTTCAGCGTCTCGGCTTGCGCGACCGCGACCTTGGCGCGTTGCGAGGCCTGATGGAGGTTGTAGGAGCGATAGCCGGAGAGACCGAGCGCCAGGATGACGGCGCCCAGCGAATAGCCGATCCGGCCGCGCAGGATTCCATAAATGAAGACCAGAATCGGTCCGCCGAAGAGGAGCAACATCACCAGCGGCAAGAGGAACGCGGCGGTAAGCAGGGGGATCTTGTTGACCAGCAGGTAGCCCACGCCCATGAGTGCGAGGCTCACGGCCAGCCCGATCGGCGTTTGGACCAGCAGATGCTTACGCCAGGCACCGTCGCGCGGCGGAACGGGTATCGCATCGGCGCGCTGATCGGCGACGGCGAGCCGCGCCGAGTGCAGCGATGCCAGGAACGTCAATCCGAGATAGGCCAAGGCGGCCGCGCCGTAGCCGAGCGCCGTCGGCCCCATGTCGCCGACGATCCGCCAGATCCCGAACACGCGCGTGAATCCGAGAAAGAACAGCAGCCCCGCGCTGCAAAGATAGACCGCCTCCGGTGCCGCGACCGGCTGCGCCTGCAGCGTGCCGCGCCGACGCGCAATGAACAAACCGGTCCAGGCGGCGGCGCAGGCGAAGGCGATGCCGAAGCTCTCGCTCCCCAGCCGCGACAGTATCGAACTGTCCCGATTGCGTTCCGCCAGCACCAGTACGGCGAAGTCCAGATCCAGCACGCGCAGCAGGGACCAGGCCAGGTCATAGAGCGACAAGGCCGCGAAGATGTATCCGAGCCACCGCTCATAGGGTCGTCGCTCCCGGGCGAAGAGCAGCCGGGCGCAGATGAGCGCGCCGCAGATGACCCGGATCACGTTCGACCCGTAGGCCACCCATTGCCAAAGCCCGCCGCGCCGCTCGAGCCCGGAAGGCGCGACCAGGTCCAGCAGGATGAAAACCAGGCCGATCCCGGTGCTTCCGAGCAAGACAGCCCAGATCCAGGTCCGCCAATAGACGCGGATCGACGCCGCCGACCGGATCGAGGCCGCCCAGGCACCGCGCGGCACGGCCGCAACGCCGAGGCAGACGAGGCCCGCCGCAGCCATGCCGAACTTGATCAGTTCAGCGAGCAGCCATTGCCCGGGCGCGTTCTTGTACCCGGGGCTGAAGAAGACCGAGATCGCTGCGGCCCATTCGCTGCGCGACGGGCTGAAGCGATACATGACGTGAGAGATGACAAGATAGGCCAGCAGCAGGGTCAGGCCCGCCGCCAGAAAGAACAGGGAAGCTCCGCGCTTCTCGATCATGCCATCCACCCACCGGCACATTGCGCCGGCCATTCACCCTCGCCGGATCAAGCCCGCTTTCGCGGTATCTGTCCACGAAAATCGCGTCTTGCGTGCAGCGACGAATCGCGGCATGGCGGCGGAAAAGGGTGAAGCGGCGGGGCCGCATCTGCTAGAACGATTCTCCGGCCCACCGAAGCGGAGCTCTGGCAACGATGGACCATCATACTCCCCTGATCGCGGCGATCGTCGGCGCCATCGTGCTCGCCTTCATCCTGGGCGCGCTGGCGCAGCGGCTCAGGATCTCGCCGCTGGTCGGCTATCTGCTGGCCGGCGTCTGCGTCGGCCCGTTCACGCCGGGCTTTGTCGCCGACCAGGGCCTGATCACCGAGCTGGCCGAGATCGGCGTCATTCTGCTGATGTTCGGGGTCGGGCTGCATTTCTCGCTCAAGGACCTGCTGGCGGTGAAGTCGATCGCCGTGCCGGGCGCCATCGGCCAGATCGCGGTCGCGACCCTGCTCGGCTGGGGCCTGGCCTGGATCATGGGCTGGCCGACCTCGAACGGCATCGTCTTCGGCCTGGCGCTCTCGGTCGCCAGCACCGTGGTGCTGCTGCGCGCCCTTCAGGAGCGGCGCCTGATCGAGAGCACCGAAGGCCGCATCGCCGTCGGCTGGCTGATCGTCGAGGACCTGTTCATGGTCCTCACCCTGGTCCTCTTGCCGCCCTTGGCCGGCATCGCCGCCAGCCTCGACACCGCAGGCGCCGGTCCCAGCCTCGGTGATGTGGGCATGACCCTCGGCATCACCTTGGGCAAGGTCGCGGCTTTCGTCGCGGTGATGCTGCTGCTGGGGCGCAAGGCCGTGCCCTGGGTGCTGCATTACATCGCCCATACCGGCTCGCGCGAGCTGTTCCGCCTCGCGGTGCTGGCGATCGCGCTCGGTATCGCCTTCGGCGCCGCGGCCCTGTTCGGCGTCTCCTTTGCCTTGGGTGCCTTCTTCGCCGGCATGGTGTTGAGCGAATCCGAATTGAGCCACCGCGCCGCCGAGGAGACCCTGCCGCTGCGCGATGCCTTCGCCGTCCTGTTCTTCGTCTCGGTCGGCATGCTGCTCAACCCGGCCGTGCTGTTGGACAGCCTCTGGCCGCTGCTCGGCGCGCTGGCGATCGTGCTGATCGGCAAGTCGCTGGCCGCCTTCTTCATCGTGCGCGCCTTCGGCCATCCGCCGCAGGTCGCCCTGGTGATCTCGGCCAGCCTGGCGCAGATCGGCGAGTTCTCCTTCATCCTGGCCAGCCTCGGCGTGGCGCTCGGCGTGCTCACCGAAGCGGCGCAGGACCTCGTGCTCGCGGCGGCGATCATCTCGATCCTGTTCAACCCGACCGCCTTCGTGCTGCTGGATCGCTTTCGCGCCAAACGCGGCGCCGCCGCGCCGGGCGAGGAGAAAGCCGCGCGCGAGATTGCGCCGACCCAGCTCAGCGATCACATCATCCTGGTCGGTTACGGCCGGGTCGGCTCGGTGATCGGCGAGGCCTTGCGCAAGGCAGCCTCGCCCTTCCTGGTGATCGACACCCGCAACAAGGCGCTGGAGGCGCTCAGCGCTTCAGGGATCGCGACCATCGACGGCAACGCCGCCGACCACGCGGTCTTCGCCGCCGCCAGGCCCGAGGTCGCGCGCTGCCTGTTCGTCGCCGTGCCGGATGCCTTCGAGGCGGGTGCCATCGTCGAGCAGGCGCGTGCCGCCAATCCGACCTTGCCGATCATCGCCCGGGCCCATTCCGATGCCGAGGCCCAGCATCTGATGAGCCATGGCGCAACCGCGACCGTGATCGGCGAGACCGAGCTCGCTTTGGAAATGCTGCGCCGCGCGCCGTCGCAGACTTAGTCGGCGGCGGAGACGAGCGGGGCGCCGCTGTCTTCGAGGATGCGCAAAGCGGTGGCCGGCAGGTGCACCGCGACCTCGGTGCCTTCGCGGTAGGGGATCTCCTCGCCGTTGTTCTGCATCAGCGCCTGGATCTTGGCGCCGGTCGCGAGCCCGACGATGAGCTGCACCGAGTTTCCCAGATAGACCCAGCGCTGCACGGTGCCCGGGATGCGGTTCTCGCCGCCCGAGCCTTTCGCCTCTAGCCGCACGCGTTCGGGGCGGATCGTCACCTTGGTGGCGCCGGTCGCATGGGCGCTGCCGCGGCCGGCATAGCAGTCGAAGCCGCCGACCTTCACCTTGCAGCGCCCGGTCGCATCCGCGCCCGATGCCGTCGCGTCCATCAGGTTGGAGACGCCGAGGAAGTCGGCGACGAAGACCGTGGCCGGCGATTCGTAGATCTCGGTCGGCGGCGCCACCTGCTCGATCCGGCCGTTGGACATGACCGCGATCCGGTCGCTCATGGTGAGCGCCTCCTCCTGGTCATGGGTCACGTAGACGAAGGTGATGCCGACCTGCTGCTGCAGGCTTTTGAGCTCGACCTGCAGCTGCTTCCTGAGCCGCGCATCGAGCGCCCCCAAGGGCTCGTCCAGCAGCAGCACCGCGGGTTTGAGCACCAGCGCCCGCGCCAGGGCGACGCGCTGCTGCTGGCCGCCCGACATCTGCGCCGGCTTCCGCTTCTCGAAGCTGGTGAGCTGCACCAGCTCCAGCGCCTCGCCGACCCGGCGTTTCACCTGCGTCTCCTCGACCTTCTGCCGCCGCAGGCCGAAGGCCACGTTGTCGAACACGTTGAGATGCGGGAACAGCGCGTAGCTCTGGAACACCGTGTTGACGTGCCGTTTGTGCGGCGGCGTCTCGGTCATGTCGAGGCCGTCGAGCACGATCTGGCCGCTGGTCGGCCGCTCGAAGCCGGCGATCATCCGCAAGGTCGTGGTCTTGCCGCAGCCCGAGGATCCCAGCAGCGAGAAGAACTCGCCGCCCGGGATCTTCAGGTTGATGTTGTCCACGGCCCGGTGCGGACCGAAATGCTTGTTGAGGTTGATGATCTCGATTTCGCCGCCGCTCACCGTGTCCTCACTTCATCAAAGATCAAAACCGCCGCCCATGGCCTTGCCCATGCCGCCGCCGGCCCCCGAACGTCCATTGGTGCGCTCGCCCCGCGTCAGATACCGATGCACGACCCAGGCGATGCCGATGGCGGTCAAGGTCATCGCCACCATGACCGTGGCCAGCGCGTTGATCGACGGCAAGGGCGCGCCGCGGGTCGAGCTGTAGACCCGGATCGGCACGGTGTCGCAGCTGGAGCCGCAGGAGAGCCAGGCGCTGATCACGAAATCGTCGATCGAGATCGCGAACACCATCATCAGGCTGGAGAAGATCGCCGGGAGCAGCAGCGGCAGCACCACCAGCCGCAGGGTCTCCCAGGGTGTGGCGCCGAGATCCGCCGCCGCCTCCTCGTATTGCCGGCCGATCGAGAACAGCCGGCCGCGCACGATCACCACCACATAGGAGAGCGAGAAGGTGACATGGCCCAGCACCTGCGCCGTGGTCCCCAGCGGTATGAAGTCGAAGAGCTTGGTGAAGACCAGGAACAGCGAGACGCCCATCACCAGCTCCGGCGTCACCAGCGGGAACAGCATGATGAAGTTCGAGGCCGAGGCGAGGCGGCCGCGCCAGCGCGCGAGGCCGAGCGCCAGCATCACGCCCAAGGGGGTCGCGATCAGCATGGTGAGGCCGGCCAGCTTCAGGCTTTGCAGCAAGGCATGCTGCAGCCGCGGATCGCCGATCACCGAGGACCGGGGGTCGTCGAGATACCAGCGGGTGAGGGAGAAGCCCTGCCAGGTCGTCACCGACCGCCCGGCATTGAACGAGAACAGGATCGCGACGATCACCGGCACGATCGAGACGGCCACGTAGATCCAGGTGACCACCACCATGCCGCGGGGCTCGCCCCAGGGATTGAGGATCCAGCTGCGGATCCGCTTCGCAACGGTGGGCTCAGCGATCGGGCGAGACTCGGTGACGGCGGTCATGCGGCCACCTCCTTCTGCGCTTTGGCAATCGTGATCATGTAGTAGGCCATGAGCACCGCCAGGAAGGCCGAAAGGATCATGGTGAGCGAGGCGCCGACCGAGGGCTGCGGCCCGCCGTGGAAATAGATGTCGATCTGGTTGCCGAGCATGGTCGTGCGCGGCGAGCCGGAGACAATGGTCGGCGTGTAATAGTCGCCGAACATCGGCAGGGCGATGATGACGCTGGCGCCCAGAATGCCGGGCTTGGAGAGCGGCAGGGTCACATGAAAGAAAGCGGAGGCAGGGCTGGCGCCGAGATCCCGCGCCGCTTCCAGCACGCTGCGGTCGATGCGATCCAGCGCGGCCAGCAGCGGCAGGATGAGATAGGGGATGTAACCGTAGATGAGGCCGAGGATCACCGAGGCATGGTTGCCGCCGAGCCAGTCCGGCGGGGTCTGCACCAGGTTGGTCCAGAGCAGGAACTTGTTCACGAAGCCGTTCGGCGAGAACAGGTTCACCCAGGCCAGCATGCGCATCATGTAAGAGACCCAGAAGGGCAGCACGATCAGCGCGATCAGCAGCATCTTGGTGCGCTTGGCATGCCGCGAGATGTAGTAGGCGACCGGATAGCCGAGCAGCAGCGATCCGGTCAGCGCCAAGGCGACATAGACCACGGTCCGGAGGAAGACACCCCAATACTGATTGCCGGGCAGAAAACCGGCCAGCGTCTTCAGCAGCGCGTCAAAATTCCAGTCCAGCGGATTCCAGGTCGGCACGGCATTCAGGAAGATGGGATCGACGCCGCCGAAGGCGACGCCGATCACCGCATAGAACGGAACCAGGAACAGCAGGATCAACCAGACCACGCCGGGAACGGCGAAGACCGGCCAGAGCCATTTCGGATACACGACTGGAAGATTCCCGGACTGGCCGCTTATTCCGAACCGGAGTTGAACTGCGCGTAAGCGTCCTGCCACTTCTTCTGGCCTTCCGAGGTCAGGGCGCAGTATTGCAGCGAGCCGGCGCCGACGTCCTCTTCGGTCAGGATGATGTTTTTCAGCTGCTCGGGCAGGATCTCCGCCTTGATCAGCTCGTCGGCGTTGAACGACTTCTGCGCCGGCTGGTAGCCGGTGTAGTTGACGGTGTTGTTGTAGGCGACCTCGGCATCGCAGATGTGGTTGAGCCAGAGGTGTGCCAGCACCGGGTTCTTCGCCTTGGCGAGCACCGCCCAGCAATCGTTCTGGGTGACGCCCTTGCCCTTGCCCGGCCACCAGTACTTGATGATCGACTTGTCCTGGCCCTCGGGCCAGTAGCTGATGACGGCGCCGAGCATGTCGCCCGACCAGGCCTGATGGATCCAGGAGCTGCCGTCGGCCAGCGTCTGGTACTGCGTGATGTTGACCTTGGGGTTGGAGATCGGCACCGTCGCCTTCAAGTCAGCCAGGGCCTTCTCGAGCTCGGCCGCGTCTTCGGTATTCACGTCGTACTGGCCGCGATAGAGCATCGCCATGCCGAGCGATTCACGCGCATCGTCCATGATGCCGGTATAGCCGCTGTACTCGCTGGATTTTGCATCCCAGAAGATCGACCACGGATTGTCGAGCGCGCCGATATCGGTCTTCACCTTGTCGGTGCGCCAGCCGATGCCGGTCGAGTAGAGGTTGTACGGCACCGCATATTGCGAACCCTGGTCGTAGAACGGATTGGTCAGCGACTTGAAGATGTTCTTCTCCAGGTTCGGCACGTAGCTGTGGTTGATCGGCTGCAGCAGCTTGCCGGCGACGCCCTGCGCCAGGCGGTCCGGCGTGATGTTGGTGGCATCGCACTCGACCGTGCCGCTGGCCAGCCGCGTGATCGCCTGGTCCATGCTGTCGAAGGTGGTCAGCACCACCTCGACGCCGTATTTCTTCGAGAAGGTGTCGATCACCGAAACCTGGTCGATATAGTCCTGGTAGTTGAAGATGTGGAACGGGCCCTTCTCCGGCTCTAGCCCGCTCTTGATCGGGTCCTGGGTCAGCGGCAGCGTCACCGGCTTGTCGGGGCGGGAGAGGGCGATGCCGCCCGGTCCCGCCTGCTTGCCGGCTTCATCGGCGAGCGCGGCGAAGTCGAGCAGCGGCGCGGCGCCGGCAGCCAGGCCGACGGCGCCCAGCGCGCGCAAAGCTTCGCGGCGCGAAAGGAAACCGCGCCGATAGCCGGTCATGATGGTTTGGATCTTGGAATCCCGGTCCTTCATCGTCTTCTCCCTGTTTCTTCATTCGCGTCGGTGCCGGTGGATACCTGCGCCGCGCTGGATTTATTCCGTCCAGTATCGGAGATTCTGAATGTTCATTCAACTTCCGAACATGCTCGCTCTTTCGGGAGCGTCGATAGATGACGCTTGGCGACAGGTTATGCCGGCTGGCGACACGGCCAGCCGATTGCCGGCCGTCTCGAAAAGCCTAGCCAGGGGCGGAATCGAGGACAAGGCCCAATCCGCGACAAGACAAATGACTTCAGCGACTTAACCCGTGTCGGCTAAGTCGCCCAAGCGGCAGGACAATTGTGGAAACCGCTGCGGCCGGGCCGGCCGCAGCGGTGCGGCGGCGTTGCGGTCAGGCCGCCTTCAGCAGCGCGAGGGCGATATAGCCATCGACCTTTCCGCTCTTCACATGCGCCCATTTGCCGTCCGGGGTCTTGGCGATGACGTCGACTTTCGCGCCCTTCTTCAAGGTGGCCAGCACCGGGCTCTTGGTGTTGGGGTCCTTCCGGACATGGGCGCTGCTGTGCGAGACCACCATGGCGACCTCGGCGGTATCGACGGCGACGGCGTTGCTGCCGGTTGCATCCGGTGCCTGCGGCGAGGCGGCCTGCGCCGCGGAGGTCAGCAATGCCGCAAGGATCGCGGCGGCGGAGAGCGAGATGATCTTCTTCATGGGCGTGTTCTCCTCGGTTGAACCCGATTCAAACACTCCGCCCGTGCCGCGATTCCGTCCAGCATGCCGGCGCTTGCTTAGCTGACTTTCGTGTAACCGACGGTGACACGCATGACCCGCGCAACGCGCCGTTACAAACGCGTCAGGTAGCGAACGGCCGTTAGGTTGCTGCGCGCCGCCATTCCGACCTTGTCACCCCTCCAGCAGCTTCTTGATCTTCGCGACGAAGCGCTCATGCTCCTCGGTGTAGGAGATCACGTCGGCGAACTTGCCGTCGCGATCCATCAGGTAGAGCACGGCGGTGTGGTCCATGGTGTAGCCGCCGTCGGAGGTCGGCACCTTCTTGTAGTAGACGCGAAAGGCCTTGGCGACCTCGGCCACCTGTTCCGGCGTGCCGGACAGCGCCACCGTGTTGCCGTTGAAGTTGGAGATGTATTCCTTCAGCGCCGCCGGCGTGTCGCGCTCCGGATCGACGGTGATGAACAGGGTGGTCAGCTCCTTGGCCGGCGCGCCGACCTCATCCTCGGTCCTGGCGATCTCCGACAAGGTGGTCGGGCATGCATCGGGGCAGTGGGTGAAGCCGAAGAACACCGCATAGGGCTTGCCGGCGAGGCTCGCGGAATCGAACGGCTTGCCGTCCTGGTCGGTCAGGCGGATCGGCCCGCCGATCGGCACCGCCGCCGGCCCGCCGGCGCCCAGGTTGAAGCCCTGGTTGATGTAGAGATAGCCGAGCGCCGCAGCCGAAATCGCGACGACGACGATCAGGATCGGGATGATGCGGCGCGTCATCGCTGGGCCTCCCGCTCACATATTGTCCATGGAATGGCCGGTGCCGGCCGGCTCGATCATGAACTCGATCTTCACCTTGCCGGCCTTCTCGAAGGTGAGCTCGCCGTCCATCATCGTATCGGGCAGCAGCTCCTGGTTCACGCCGACGAACATCAGATGCAGCGACTTCGGCTTCAGCTCGACGGTGGCGCCGGCGGGAATCTCCAGGCCCTCGGTCAGTTCCTGCATCTTCATCACGTCGCCGTCCATCTTCATGGTGTGGATCTGGCCGGCCTTGGCGAACTCGACGCTGACCGCTATCAGTTTATCCGGCGTGCTGCCGTGGTTGATGATCTTCACGAAGCCGTCGGCGACGTCGCTGCCCTTCAGGGTCGCGCGCGCCCAGGGATGGACGATCTCGAGATCGCCGGCCTTGAACTCATGGGCCCAGGCGGAAACCGCGCCGAAGCCGATGCAGGAGAGAATGAGGAGATTGCGCAAGACACGCATGTTCATGACTTTCAATGATGGGCGCCGAGCCGGATTCGTGCGCCGGTGAACCGGAAAACGCGAATGAAGGACGCTCAGCCGATCGCCGGCGGCGCCTGAGCATCGGTGTCGGAGAGATAGATGCTCGGCGGATTGAGGCCCGTGCTGCGGTGCGCGCCGATCCGCAGGATGAAAGCGGCGAGCGGGGCGGTGGCGTCGACAACATCGTCGCCGAGCGCCTGCACCATGCCGCCCATCGGGCAGGCGGAACTGCAGAGCGTGCAGTCGGGCTGATGCTGGCTCTGATGCCGGACCGGACCGCCGGAAGGCTCCGAGCCGGAGGTATCGCAGGTGGCGGCGACCGTCAGCGGATCGAGCGCCGCTGCCACCGCCTGGACATTGAAGGCGGCCGCGGCGAAGGCATTGAGCAATAAGGCATAAGCGAGAACGGCGCCAAGCACCGCCCCGCGCCGCCTCAATCCCTGAAAGCAGCCGCGCCGGACCATGCCAACTCTATGACATGCAAAGAAAAGCGCGGCAAGCTGACGCTTTGCCGCGCTTTATCAAGCGTTTGAGAGCGGTGTCCAGGCGATCAGAACGCCTTGCACTTGCCGCTGCCGTGCTTGTAGGTGCCGATCAGCGCGTCGCCGAAGTAATCCTTCTTGGCGGCGCAGGTGCTGCGGCAGACCGTCAGCCCGCAGACGCTGAATTGGTCGCCCGTGGTCTTGCCGGGCGAGCCGTCGGTGTTGGTGATGTGGCACTGGCATTCGCCGTTGCGGTCGCCCGCCTGGTTGTCCTCCGAGCCCCAGACCAGCGCCTGGTTGGGATCGGAGCGGCTGGAGCCGCTGTAGAGCTCGACCCGGCCCTTCTTGCCAAGCGTCAGGAAGTAGCTGCCGACACCTTTGCCTTTCGCCGGAGCACGCCACATCTCGGTGCCGCTGGGGCTCAGCACGACGAAGCTGCCGTCGTTCTTCAGGACCGCCGTGCTGCCCGGCTGCGGCTGCGGGATATTCGCCTCCCAGAGCACCGGCTTGCCGGGATAGCGCTCGTCCCGGAGGTCGAGCGTGCCGTCCTTATGCATGAACAGGATGTATCGCGTGTCGGTCGTCCAAAGGCAGTCTTCAGCCTTGAAGACGTGTTCAGCTCGGCTGGACGTCACGAACTCCGAACTGGTGCAGGCGGCCGAAGCCATGCCGGCAAAGCCGAAGACGAAGAAAGCTGCGATCGCGAACAGGAATGCGCGCATGGGATCCCCTGCAAGTTACGCCATTAGCGGCAAGAGCGATTGCCCAGCCCTTAATGCGTCACTAGGGGCCTGCCAAATCACTGCGGAAACGGCATAGCGTCCCAAGGGGTCGGAGTCCACGCATTTGGCGGGCCTCACCCGCTTTTGAGCGCGTCCGGGGCCCGAGTTATCCACAGCACCGCACCCTTGATTTGACATCCTCCCTTCGACAGACTCGGGAGCCAAGGACCTGCCCCAGCCTTAGAAAAACGGTTTCTGGAAAAGTCACCGGACGGCAGGCCGCGACGGGACGGGAATGCTGTTTTCTTATGATCCGATGATGGTGGTGGCCTCGGTCTTGGTTGCCATCATGGCGTCCTTCACCGGCCTGCGCCTCGCCGGCGACTTGAGCGCGCTGCCGGTGCCGGCCCGCCGCCTGCGAATCGCGGAAGCCGCCTGCGCGCTCGGCGGCGGCATCTGGTCGATGCATTTCGTCGGCATGCTGGCGCTGCGCTTGCCGGTCTCGATCAGCTACGACGCGCTCAATACCTTGAGCTCGGTCCTGGTCTCCATCCTGATCACCGGCCTCGGTCTCTCCTTCGTGCATATGGGCCAGTCTGATTCAAAGGCTGGCAAACTCTGGCGCACCGCCGTCTCCGGCACGCTGATCGGGTTGGGCATCGTCACCATGCATTACATCGGCATGCGGGCGATCGCCGGAAACTGTCTGGTCGAATACGGACCGACGGGAATCCTGCTCTCCTCCGGCATCGCGATCCTCTCCTCGATCGCCGTGGTGCAGATCGCCTATCGCCGCCGCACGCTGCTGCAGCTCAGCCTGGCGGCGGTGCTGCTCGGGATTACGATCTCCAGCATGCATTACACCGCGATGGCCTTCACCCGCATCGTGCCGGTCAGCGAATTGATCGCGCTGGCGCAGCCGATGATCCAGGACAGCTACCTCGCCCTCATCGTGGCGCTGGCCGCTTTCGTGGTCTGCGGCCTGTTCCTGCTGACCGCCTTGCCGCTGCCCGCCACCGGCTGGATCGCGGCGCCGGCCGGCGCGCCGATCGCTGCCGCCTTTGCGGCGCCGGAACCGCAGGCGCTGCCGCAGGTCGCGTCGCCACGCGCCGCATCCGAGACGACGGAGCGGCTGCGCCTGCCCTACGAACAGGGTGGCCTTACCTTCTTCGTCGACGCCACCCGCGTCACCGCGATCCAGGCCGAGGGCCATTACACGCGGCTCTATGAAGGGCAGGAGAGTCACTTCTGTCCCTGGTCGATCTCCCGGGTCGAGGAAGCCGTCGCCGGCCGGAACTTCCTGCGCACCCACCGCAGCTTCCTGGTGAACCTGGAACACGCGCGGGCTTTCCAGCGCAAGCACGACAAGGTGTTCCTGATGGTGCCCGGCCCCGAGGACAATCTCGTCCCGGTGAGCCGCGGCCACGTCCCCGAAGTGCGGAAGGCGCTGGGGATCTAGCGCGCTGCATCCATCCGCAACATCGCGGCTGCATCAACCCCCTTCCTAGCCTTCCCCCATCTTGGGGGAAGGAACTCTATGAAGGCGCTGTGGCAAGTGACGGCTCTATCCTTCTTCCCGCCCCCAAGATGGGGGCGGGTGCGGGTGGGGGTTGATGCAGCCGTGTCAGCTCTCTTGCGTCCTCGCTTGCAGATCCAGCGCGCCGAACCACGCCGTCACCGGAAATAGGCATCCCGATCGATGTCCGCGATCAGTCCCGGCCCGGTCGGCGCCCAGCCGGTGATCGCCCGCGTCTTCGCGCTGGAGGCGAGATTGTCCATCGCCGCGAAATGCGCGAACCAGGTGAAATGCGCCGGCGCTTCCTCTGGCGACTTGGAAACCACCGGCAGCCCGAGCCGGCGGCCGATCACCGCCGCGATCTCCTTGAACGGGACACCTTCCTCGGCGGTCGCGTGATAGCGCGCCGGGCCGCTGCGTCGCTCCAGCGCCAGGCGATAGAGCCGCGCGGCGTCCAGCCGGTGCACGGCGCCCCAGTGGTTGTTTCCCGCGCCGATGTAAGCGGAGACGCCCTTCTCGCGTGCCATCCCGATCAGCATCGGCACGAAGCCATGGTCGCCGTCGCCATGCACCGAAGGCGGCAGGCGCATCACCGACACGTTGACGCCGCGGACCCGAACTTCCGAGGCCGCTTCCTCGGTGGCGACGCGCGGCAGGCTTCCGCCCGGTGCATCATCCTCGGTCGAGCGCCGGCCCGCGGGCAGCAATCCCGTCCCGCTGGTGACGATCAGCGGCTTCGAAGAACCGGCGAGCGCCTCGCCCATGGCGATGATCGCACGCCGGTCGATCTCGCAGCTCTCCTTGAACTTCGAGAAGTCGTGGATGAAGGCGGTATGGATCACCGCATCGCAAGCGGCGGCGCCGCTCTGCAAACTGTCGCGATCCTGCACGTCGCCGCGATGCACCGCGGCGCCGGTCGTCGCGAGGGCCTTGGCGCCCGCATCCGACCGCACCAGGCCAAGCACCGGGTGCCCATGATCGAGCAGCTCCCGGACCACGGCCGAGCCGACGAAGCCGGTCGCGCCGGTGACAAAGACACGCATGGGGAAATCTCCGGTCAGAGGATGATGCCTGAGTGATATGGCGTTGCCTCCGGACGGTCCATGCGGTTAAGTCCGCAATATCTTCGCGATCGTCCGGAATGCCATGGATCCGCTGTCCGACGTCCTTTCCCTCCTGAAGCCGCAGAGCCACGTCTCGGCGGGCTTCGACGCCGGCGGCGACTGGGCCATCGCCTTTCCCGGCAACATCGGCATCAAGTGCTACGCGGTCGTTTCCGGCGCTTGCACTCTCGTCGTCGAAGGCGTCGCAGATCCGGTGCGCCTGGAAGGGGGTGATTGCTTCCTGCTGCCGAGCGGGCGCGCTTTCCGTCTCTGCAGCGATCCCGCCGTGGCGCCGGTGGAGGCGAGCACTGTCTTTCCGCCGCCGCGCGCCGGCGGCGTCGTCACCTATAACGGCGGCGGCGACGTCTTCCTGGTCGGCAGCCGCTTCACCTTGGGCGGTGCCCATGCCGAGATCCTGATGGGCATGATGCCGCCGATCGTCCACATCAAGAAGGAGTCCGACCAGGCGGCGCTGCGCTGGTCGGTCGAGCATATGATGCAGGAGCTGCGCGAGCCCAGGCCCGGCCACTATCTGGTGGCGCAGCACCTCGCGCACCTGATGCTGATTCAGGCGCTGCGCATGCATATGGCCGAAGGCCCGCGCGGCGGGGTGGGCTGGCTCTTCGCGCTGGCCGACCGGCAGATGGGCGCGGCGGTCGGCGCGATCCACGCCGATCCGTCACGCAAGTGGACCCTGGCGGAACTGGCATCGCAGGCCGGCATGTCGCGTTCGAGCTTCGCGCTCAAATTCAAGCTGACGGTGGGCGCCGCGCCGATGGATTATCTCACCCGCTGGCGGATGCTGCTGGCGGGCGACCGGCTGGCTCACAGCAACGAGGCCATTTCGCGAATTGCCCTGTCCCTCGGCTATGAATCGGAGAGCGCCTTCAGCACGGCCTTCAAGCGGGTGATGGGCTGCGCGCCGCGGCAGTATGGCCGCGCCGAGGTCCAAGCAGCCGAATAGACGGTCGCGGGCGGATTCCCCGGCGCTGCTCCTGAGGTCGTCAAGACCGTACACCCCGGTGTGCGTTTCGTCAAGGCCCAAGGCAACCTGATGTGCCGCCACGATTCTTGTCGATGCCCGGATGCAAGATTGTTACGCACTCGACAGGTTGGAGGCGGCGGCTGGCTTCCGGGCGCCGTCATTCGTGCAGCCCCAGCGCATTTCGTGCAGGCCCGGCGACCCTGGTCACTTCGGGCTCACGCCGTTTCTCCCCGGAGATCAAGGTCTTGGACAAAGACCAAGAAACATTATGGGAGGGAGACCCATGATACCTGCCAACTTCGACTATCACCGTCCGGCCAGCCTCGATGACGCCCTGAAGCTCCTCGCCCAGCATGGCGACGAGGCCCGGGTCGTCGCCGGCGGCCACAGCCTCATTCCGATGATGAAGCTGCGCCTGGCGCAACCCGGCCACTTGGTCGATCTCCAGGACATCGCCGCCCTGAAGGGCATCAAGGACAGCGGCGCCGCAATCGAGATCGGCGCCATGACCACCCAGCGCGAGGTCATCCAGTCCGCTGCGCTGGCGGCGGCGATCCCGCTCCTCAAGGAGACCGCCGAGCAGATCGCCGACCCGCAGGTCCGCTATTGCGGCACCTTGGGCGGCAATGTCGCCAACGGCGATCCCGGCAACGACATGCCGGCGGTCATGATCGCGCTCGACGCTGTCTACCTGGTGAAACGCCCCGGCGGCGCCCGCGAGATCAAGGCCCGCGCCTTCTACCACGGCGCCTACGCGACCGAGCTCAAGGACGGCGACATCCTGACCGCCATCCGCATCCCGAAGCCGCCGGTCGGGCACGGCAGCGCGTATATCAAACAGAAGCGCAAGATCGGCGACTACGCGACCGCCGCGGCGGCGGCGGTGCTCACCATTTCGGGCGGCAAATGCGCCAGTGCCGCCATCGCCCTCACCAATGTCGGCGACACCGCGCTCTTCGCAGAAGCCGCCGGCGCCGCCTTGGTCGGCTCGAGCCTCGACGCCGCCGCGATCGACAAGGCAGTCGCTGCCGCCGTCGGCATCGCGCAGCCCTCCAAGGATGCGCGCGGTCCGGTCGATTTCCGCAAATCCGTGGCCGGCGTGATGGTGCGGCGCGCGATCGAAGCCGCCGCCAAGCGCGCGCGCTAGAGGAGGGGATGATGGGAAAGATGCATGTGAAGATGACGGTCAACGGCGGCGAGGTCGAAGCCCTCGCCGAGCCGCGGACCCTGCTGATCCATTTCCTGCGCGAGCAGCTGTCGCTCACCGGCCCGCATGTCGGCTGCGACACCAGCCATTGCGGCGCCTGCACCGTCGATCTCAACGGCAGATCGGTGAAGTCCTGCACCGTCTTCGTGGCGCAGGCCAACGGCGCGAACGTGACCACGATCGAAGGCATCGCCAATGCCGACGGCACGCTGCATGTGCTGCAGGAGATGTTCCGCGAGCATCACGGTCTGCAATGCGGCTTCTGCACGCCGGGCATGATCACCCGCGCCTATCGGCTGCTGCAGGAAAATCCGAACCCGACCGAGGTCGCGATCCGCCACGGCATCGCCGGCAATCTCTGCCGCTGCACCGGGTACCAGAACATCGTGAAGGCGATCCGCGCCGCCGCGGACCAGCTTTCCGGCAAGAAGGAGGCCGCAGAATGAGCGCCGCCGATGGAACTTCCGTAGCCGAACGCACCGCCAAGCTCGAGGGCCTGGGCTGCAAAAGGAAGCGCGTCGAGGATGCCCGCTTCACCCAGGGCAAGGGCAAGTATGTCGACGACATGAAGCTGCCCGGCATGGTGTTCGGCGATTTCGTCCGCTCGCCCTACGGCCATGCGCGGATCAAGAAGATCGACAAGTCGAAGGCGCTGGCTTTGCCCGGCGTCAAGGCGGTGCTGACCGCCGACGACCTGAAACCGCTCAACCTCCATTACATGCCGACCCTGGCCGGCGACGTGCAGGCGGTGCTCGCGGTCGACAAGGTCCTCTTCCAGAACCAGGAAGTCGCCTTCGTCGTCGCCACCGACCGCTATGTCGCGGCCGACGCGGTCGAGCTGATCGAGGTCGAGTATGAAGAGCTGCCGGCGCTCACCGATCCTCTCAAGGCCATGGACGCGAATGCGCCCCTGCTCAGGGAGGATATCAAGGACAAAAAAGAAGGCGCCCACGGCGCACGCCGGCACCACAACCACATCTTCACCTGGGAGGTCGGCGATGCCGCGGCGACGGACAAGGCTCTGGCGGGGGCGGAGGTGGTGGCGAAGGAGTTCGTCTCCTATCAGCGCGTGCACCCCTGTCCGCTGGAGACCTGCGGCTGCGTCGCCTCGATGGACAAGATCAACAGCCACCTGACGGTCTGGGGCACCTTCCAGGCGCCCCATGCCGTGCGCACGGTGGCGTCGCTCATCTCCGGCATTCCGGAGCACAAGATCCGCATCGTCTCGCCCGATATCGGCGGCGGCTTCGGCAACAAGGTCGGGGTCTATCCCGGCTATATCTGCGCCATCGTCGCCTCGATCGTGCTCGGCGTGCCGGTGAAGTGGATCGAGGACCGGATCGAGAACCTCACGGCCACGGCCTTCGCCCGCGACTATCACATGACCGGCGAGATCGCCGCGACCAAGGACGGCCGCATCACGGGCCTGAAATGCCACGTGACCGCCGACCACGGCGCCTTCGACGCCTGCGCCGATCCCACCAAGTTCCCGGCCGGCTTCTTCAACATCTGCACCGGCTCCTACGACATCCCCACGGCATTCCTTTCGGTCGATGGCGTCTACACCAACAAGGCACCGGGCGGCGTCGCCTATCGCTGCTCCTTCCGCGTGACCGAGGCCAGCTACTTCATCGAGCGCATGATGGATGTGCTGGCGCGCAAGCTGAACATGGATCCCGCGGAGGTGCGGCGGAAGAACTTCATCAAGAAGGCGCAATTCCCCTACAAGTCGGCGCTCGGCTGGGAATATGACAGCGGCGATTACGAGACCGCGCTCGACAAGGCGCTGGCCGCCGTCGATTACAAGGGCCTGCGCGCCGAGCAGAAGCAGAACCGCGCCGACTTCGCCGCCGGCAAGACCCGGAGCCTGATGGGCATCGGCGTCGCCTTCTTCACCGAGATCGTCGGCGCCGGCCCGGTGAAGAATTGCGATATTCTTGGGCTCGGTATGTTCGATTCCTGCGAGATCCGCATCCACCCGACCGGCAGTGCCATCGCCCGGCTGGGCACGATCAGCCAGGGCCAGGGCCATGCCACGACCTTCGCCCAGATCCTGGCGACCGAGATCGGCCTGCCGGCCTCCGACATCACGGTGGAGGAGGGCGACACCGACACGGCCCCTTACGGCCTCGGCACCTACGGCTCGCGCTCGACGCCGGTCGCGGGTGCGGCGACCGCAATGGCGGGACGGAAGATCCGCGCCAAGGCGCAGATGATCGCCGCCTATCTGCTCGAGGTGCACGACAGCGATCTGGAATGGGACGTCGATCGCTTCCAGGTGAAGGGCGCGCCCGACCGGTTCAAGACCATGAAGGAGATCGCCTTCGCCGCCTATAACAAGGCGATCCCCGGCATCGAGCCGGGGCTCGAGGCGGTCAGCTATTACGATCCGCCGAACATGACCTATCCGTTCGGCGCCTATATCTGCGTCGCCGATGTCGATGTCGATACCGGCGTGACGTCGATCCGCCGCTTCTATGCGCTGGACGATTGTGGCACCCGGATCAACCCGATGATCATCGAGGGTCAGGTGCATGGCGGCCTGACCGAAGCGCTGGCCATCGCGATGGGCCAGGAGATCGCCTATGACGAGGTCGGCAACGTGACGGGGTCGAGCTTCCTCGACTACTTCCTGCCGACCGCCGTGGAGACTCCGCTCTGGGAGACCGACTTCACCGTGACCCCGTCGCCGCATCACCCGATCGGCGCCAAGGGTGTCGGCGAATCACCCAATGTCGGCGGCGTCTCCTGCTTCTCCAATGCGGTCTGCGACGCCTTCGCCCATCTCGGCCTCACGCATACCCAGATGCCGCACGACCACTGGCGGGTCTGGAAGACGGCGCAGAAGCTGGGGCTGGTGAAGTAGCGGCCGATGGCCTTCGACCACCGCGCCTTGCAGCAGCGGCTGGACGCGGCGGGGTATATCGCCGAGGACAGCCTGGCGATGGCGCTCACCCTCGCGATCGACCTCCAGCGGCCGCTGCTGCTGGAGGGCGAGGCCGGCGTCGGCAAGACCGAGGTCGGCAAGGCGCTGGCCCGCGTGCTCGGTGCCCGCCTGATCCGCCTGCAATGCTACGAGGGCCTCGACGCGGGGGCGGCGATCTACGAGTGGAACTATCAGCGCCAGCTGCTGGCGATCCGCGCGCACGAAGCCGAGGGGATGAAGGCGGACGCCATGGAGCGGCATGTCTTCACCGAGGAATACCTGCTGCGCCGGCCGTTGCTGGAGGCGATCTCTCAGGAGAAGCCGCCGGTCCTCTTGATCGACGAGATCGATCGCGCCGACGAGGAGTTCGAGGCCTATCTCCTCGAAGTGCTCTCGGATTTCCAGGTGACGATCCCGGAGCTCGGTACCATCGCCGCCAAGGCGGTGCCGCATGTGGTGCTGACCTCCAACGGCACCCGGGCGCTGTCCGATGCCCTGCGGCGGCGCTGCCTCTACGCCTATGTCGAGTTTCCCGACGAGGCGAAGGAGGTGCGGATCCTGCGCGCGCATCTGCCGGATGCCGACCAGCAGATCCTGCAGCAGATCGTCGGCTTCGTGCAGCGGCTGCGCCGCGAGGACCTGGAGAAGAAGCCCGGCGTCGCCGAGACCATCGACTGGGCCCGCGCGCTGATCGGCATCGGCCTCGACCGCCTGGACCGCGATCCCGCGACCCTGCAGGCGACCTTGATGTGCCTGCTGAAGACCGATGCGGACCTGAAGGCGGTGTCGCCCGAGGTGACCGCGCGGCTCATCGGCAAGGTGGCGTAAGATGTGCTGCTGCGGTAGCGGGTATTGGCTGGTCGTGATGGCGGAAGACAGGGTACGCCAAGAGCAACCCCAAACGCAGTCATGCCAAGGCCCCGTCCGCGAATGCGGACATTCGTCCGCGGGGGCCTTGGCATCCACGAGTTTGCCCGCCGCAGAGAAACTCGTGGATCCCAAGGCCAAGCCTTGGGATGACGACCGAGTTTTGGGCGTGCTTCTCAGGTTGTTCGGGCGCACCGCATGACTCCCATGCTGCCCTCCGAGCGTGTCGCCGGCTTCGTCGCGCACTTGCGGCGCAGCGGCTATCGCATCGGGCCGGCGGAGGCTGAGGCGACGCTGAGCTTCCTCGCCGATGGTGTCGACTCCACGGCGGCGCGGCTCGGGATGAAGGCCTTGCTCACCGGCAGCCGCGAGCAGTGGGAAGGCTTCGACGAACTCTACGACGCCTATTGGCATGGGCGCGGCCTGCGGCGCGCCGTGCCGGCCAACGACGCCTCGGCCGAGATGCGTGAGCTGAAGCCGCCGCCGGTCTGGGACAAGGTGCTGCCGTCGCCGCAGGACCGCACCGCGACCGTGCCGCAGGCGCAGCTCACCGACGGCGACGAACCGATCAGCCACCGCGACGGTGCCGGCCGCCTCATCGCCAGCCGGCGCGAGCAGCTGGCGCGCCGCGACATCGCGCGGATCGCCGACGCCGAGGAGCTGGCGGAAGCCGCGCGCATCGCCGAGGACCTCGCCCGCGCGATGCGCTATCGCCTCAGCCGGCGGCGCCGCGCGGCGCGCAAGGGGCGGGGCCTCGATCTCCGCCGCACGCTGCGCCGCAACCTCGCCCACGGCATGGAGCCGCTGGAGCTGTTGCGCAAGCGTCGGCCGGCGCGGCCGGTCAACATCATCCTGCTGCTCGACGTCTCCGGCTCGATGAAGCCCTATGCGCGGGCCTTCCTCGCCTTCGCGCGCGGCCTCGTGGGTTCGGAGATCGCGGTCGAGGTCTTTCTCTTCCACACCCGGCTGGCCCGGATCAGCGAGGCCTTGCGCGATTCCGACCCGGCGCGCGCGGTCGATCGGCTGATGCTGCTGAGCCAGGGCTTCGGCGGCGGCACCCGGATCGCGGAATCGCTCGCCGCCTTCAACGCGCGCTACGCCAAGGCGGTGATCGACTCCCGCAGCGTGGTCATCGTCATGAGCGACGGCTACGACACCGACCCGCCGGAGCGCCTGGCGCAAGAGCTCGAACGCCTGAAGCAGCGGGCGCCGCGTCTCATCTGGCTCAACCCGCTGCTCGGCTGGCGCGACTATGCACCGGTCGCGCGCGGCATGCAGGCCGGCCTGCCTTTCATCGACCTCTTCGCCGCCGCCGCCACGCTGAATGATCTTGCGGCGCTGGAAGCGGCGTTTGCACGGCTTTGATCCGGAGACTGTCATGACTCGTCCCGATCTCGATGTCATTCCCTTAATCGCCCGTCTCAAGGAAGCGGGGGAGAGCTTCTGCGTCGCGACCGTGGTGCGCACCGAACATGCGACCTCGGCCAAGGCCGGGGCGAAAGCCGTCGTGCTCAACGACGGCGCGATCAAGGGCTTCATGGGCGGCGCCTGCGTGCAGCGCTCGATCCGCGAGACCGCCGCGACGGTGCTGCGCGAAGGCAAGCCCCGGCTCATCCGCGTGAAGCCCAAGGACGAGGTGGTGAGCGCGGTCGATGTCGACGGCACCGAGCTCCACAAGAGCTCCTGCCCCAGCGGCGGCACGGTCGATATCTTCGTCGAGCCGATGCGCCCGAGCCCGCGCCTGGTGGTCTGCGGCGCCTCGCCGGTCGCCGTCGCGGTCGCCGATCTCGGGCGGCGGCTCGGCTATCGCATCGTCGGCGCGGCCCTGGCCGACGATGTCGCCGCCTTCGCCGCGGAGGACCAGAAGGTTGCCGGCTTCAACCTCGCCGAGGTCGGCGTTGAGGCGGAGGACTACGTCGTCGTCGCGACCCAAGGCAAGCGCGATCGCGAAGCGCTCGCCGCGTCGCTCGGCACCCCCGCGCGCTACGTCGCCTTCGTCGGCAGCCGCCGCAAGGCAGAGGTGCTGAAGGCACAGATCGCCGAGCAGGGCCTGGCGCCGGAGCGAATCGCGCGGCTGAAGGCTCCGGCCGGACTGGACATCCACGGCATCGAGCCGGAAGAGATCGCGCTCTCGATCCTCGCCGAGATCGTGGCCCGCCGCCGCGCGGCGGTGCAGCCCGAGGCTGCGACCGAAAGCAGCGAGGCCGCGCGGTCCTGTTGCGGTTGATTTGCATTGATACGCGCCGGGCGGTGCGGGCTGTGACCATCGTCTCCTTCCCGGCAGCCGGCCTTGGTGCGCTGCGGTAGCGTGCCTACATAGAAGGTATCGCCGCGCGCGACCCTGGGCGCGGCAAGCTGAGGTACCGATCTTCACCATGACAAACAGCATTGCTTCCCGCGGGCTTCGCACCGCGCTCATCGCCTTCTCTGGCGCTCTTCTACTCGGTCTTGCCGCCTGCGGCACCAATACCTATGGACCGCCGCCGGCGGGCGGCAAGCCGCAAAACTGGGGCCAGCAGCACTACCTCGACAACCAGCGCTATCAGCAGCTCAATCTCGATCGCCTCAACTGAGCGGCGTTTTCGTAAGAGCGATTCCAATCTCGTCCGGAACCTTCCGGCAATGCGCGGCTTTTTGCTGTAGCCAGCCGGATTGAACCAGGGCGCGTCGATGCCGACGCAGCCGGCGGCTTCCATTGTTCAGGGAGGATCGCATGGCGAAACCGGCGCGTGGCGGAAGCAACGGCGGCAAGGCGAAATCCGAGATCGCGACGGCGCCGCGCAAGAGCGGCGAGACGCATCAGGTCGCCGCGCGCGGGCCGGTGCTGACCACGAACCAGGGCACGCCGATTTCGGATAACCAGAACTCGCTGAAGGCCGGCGCGCGCGGGCCTACGTTGCTCGAGGATTTCATACTCCGGGAGAAGATCACCCATTTCGACCATGAGCGGATCCCGGAGCGGATCGTGCATGCGCGCGGCTCGGGCGCGCACGGCGTGTTCCAGCCGACCAAGTCGATGCGGCACCTGACCAAGGCGAAGTTCCTCAGCGACCCGAAGAAGAAGACCGAGGTCTTCGTGCGCTTCTCGACGGTGGCGGGCGGCGCGGGCTCGGTCGACCTGCCGCGCGACGTGCGTGGCTTCGCGGTGAAGTTCTATACCGAGGAAGGCAACTTCGACCTGGTCGGCAACAACATCCCGGTCTTCTTCATCCAGGACGCGATGAAGTTCCCCGACCTGGTGCATTCGGTGAAGATGGAGGCAGACCGCGGCTATCCACAGGCGGCTTCTGCGCATGACACCTTCTGGGATTTCATCTCGCTGATGCCGGAAAGCCTGCACATGGTCTGCTGGGCGATGTCGGACCGGGCGATTCCGCGGGCGTTGCGGTTCATGGAAGGCTTCGGCATCCATACCTTCCGCTTCGTGAACGAGGAGGGCAAGTCGACCTTCGTGAAGTTCCACTGGCGCCCGGTGCAGGGCTCGAGCTCGGTGGTCTGGGACGAGGCGATGAAGATCAGTGGCGCCGATCCAGACTTCCACCGCCGCGACCTGTTCGAGGCGATCGAGAAGGGCGACTTCCCGCAATGGGATTTCGCGATCCAGGCTTTCGACCAGCGCACCGCCGACAAGCTGCCCTTCGACATCCTCGACGCGACCAAGCTGATTCCGGAAGAGACCGTGCCGCTGGAGGTGATCGGGCGGCTGACGCTCAACCGCAACCCGGACAACTTCTTCGCCGAGACCGAGCAGGTGGCGTTCCATCCCGGCCATGTCGTTCCCGGCATCGATTTCACCGAGGACCCGCTGCTGCAGGGGCGGCTCTTCTCCTACACCGACACCCAGCTGCTGCGCCTGGGCGGCGCCAATTTCCACGAGATCCCGATCAACGCGCCGCGCTGCCCGATGCATAACTTCCAGCGCGACGGCGTGCGCCGCATGGAGGTGAACAAGGGCCGCGCCAACTACGAGCCCAACAGCATTGCGCCCGACAGCCCGCGAGAGAGTCCGGCCCAGGGCTTCGCCACCTTCCCGAAGGCGGACATTGGGGACAAGCTGCGGCAGCGCTCTGAGACCTTCGCCGACCATTACAGCCAGGCGCGGCTGTTCTTCCGCTCGCAGTCGGAGCCGGAGCAGAACCACATCATCGGCGCCTTCACCTTCGAGCTCGGCAAGGTCGAGATCGAGGCAATCCGCAAGCGGATGCTCGGCCACCTGATGCTGATCGACAAGGATCTCGGCAACGCGGTTGCGGAGAAGCTCGGCATGGTAGGCGAGGCCGATGCGATCACCCCGGCGCGGAAGCCGATCGACCTGCCGGCCTCGGATGCGCTCAGCATTCTGAAGAAGTGGAAGCCCACGCTCGCAGGGCGGAAGGTCGGCATCCTGGTGACCGACGGCGCCGACGGCGCGGTGGTCAGCCAGCTTCAGAAGGCGATCGAGAAGGAAGGCGCCACCGCGCAGATCATTGCGCCGAAGGCGGGCGGCGTCACCGTCAAGGGCGGCAAGACTCTCGCCGTCGATCAGGCGCTCCGCGGCGCGCCGTCGGTCGTGTTCGACCATGTCGCCATCGTCGCCTCGGCGGAGGGCGCCGCGACCTTGGCGAAGCAGGTTGACCCGGTAAACTGGGTGCGCGATGCCTTCGGACATCTCAAGGTGATCGGCCATACGGCGGAGGCGAAGCCGCTGCTGCAGAAGGCCGCGATCGAGATGGATGCCGGCGTCATCGACGTGACGGCCGATGCCGCCAAGTTCATCAAAGCGGCCAAGCAGGGTCGGATCTGGGACCGCGAACCGAAGATCCGGGACTGAGTTCATTCTGTCTGCGTCCGGTCTGCGTTGCAGCGCAAACACGGACGCGCGGCGCCGCGGTCCATCATGCTGAAATCGCGGGAGAAGTTGCGCGGTCTGCGTTCCGTCTGCGTGGCAGCTCGGACGCAGACGCGCGCCATCCGGTGCACGTGGGGCCGCGCCGTCGGGGCAGCTGGCGAGCGTATAAAGTCCCATTTCTGTCCGGGTCCTGTCCGGGTTTGGCGCCAGAGAAACCATGCAAATCCAATATGCTGTTCGGTCGGGGGCAACACGGCGACCGCATGAAAGCGTCTTTCCGTCCCGGGCGCGTCTGATCTGATTCCGCAAACGCCCGGTCAACGCTCAAAGCACACGGACACGGGCAACGGCAGATGTGCTGGCACGGGCACAAGATCCGCCGGGAGGTAGACCGAGGATGCCTGCGCCTGCGAGAAGCGCCAGCAGCTCAGCAGTATACTTCATCTGTCGATCCGAAGCCAGACAAGGTCCGGGCCGACGATCAACAGGGCGACCATGCGATGCCGGTTCCCAGCGCATCCGACAGGGCGTTGAGAATTCTGCTGATGACGCGCGCCTGGTTGAGGGCGATGTCCGCGAGCAGCAGGAAGACGAGGCCGAGGAAGCCGAGGTAGGACCAGCCGAAATAGTCCGAGGTGATGATGGTGAGGATCCAGTTCTGGCCGAAGATGTACCAATAGGTCATCAGCAGGGTCGCGCCGGTCAGCAGGATCGAGAGCGGCGCCAGGTGGCGCGCGGCGCGGCCGCGCACCAGGGCGAGGACGAGCGCCAGCGCCAGCACGATCAGGTTGGCGCCGAGGAAGATCCTGATGTCGCGCTTCAATGCGTCGAACGCGGCGTGATACTGCGCCGCGACCATGCCGCTCAGGGCGTCGAAGCCGGGCTTCAGGTCGGTCGGGATGCTTTCATAGGCCTTCAGAAGCTCGGTCTTGAGGAACTCTTGGGTGCGGCAGTCGGCGACGCAGAGCGTCTCGACGAAGAGCGCGATGAAGCTGCGTTGCGCGGCCAGGAAATTCTCCTGCAAGGCCGCCAGGCGATCCGCCGGCAGGGCGAGATCTCCGCCTATTCCCGCGAGCCGGCTCATGGCGCTGTCGGGCGACAGCGCGGCGTCGATCTCATCGACGATGAAGCTTTGCGCCCGGGCTTCGAAATCGCGCGGCGCGGCCTGCAGAGAGTAGAGCAGGCCGCCGAAGACGACCAGGCCGGCCAGGCAAAGGCCGATGTTGATCCCGCGCCAGATGGATGCCCTTCTATCGGCGCTTGTCGCGACAGTCACCAGCCGGCCCCCGAGCCCGCGTGAGTTGCAACCGCATCGATCACTTGGCGACCCGCGCGGGCGGATTCAAGGGGCGGGCGCGCTGCAGCTTCCCTCGACTCTGATCATGCCGGCTGCCTTCGGGTCGAGGTCATCGGGCAGCTTGGTCGCGCAATCGTATCTCGCGCCGGTCAGGTCGGAGTCCTGGAAGTAGGAACCGGTCAAGTCGGCGCCGCGGAAGCTGGCGTTGCGGAAGCTGCTGTAGCGGAAGGCGCATTGCGGCAACTCGGCGCGGTCGAAGATCGTGTCGTCAAAATTCGCCCGCTCGCTGTAGCAATGCGCGTGCTCTTGCTTCAAGTCGGACCAGTCCTTTCCGCCGGCGGTAAGCTGACCGGTGGCGAAAAAGCGCGTACGTGCGATCTTGCTGCGCCATTCATCGGTCTTGGGAGCCTTCAACTCGATCTCTGTCAGTGTCTCTTCGGGCTCGTAGCGAATGCCTTCTTCGGTTCGGACAATTGACAGGAAGAGCATCACATCGAGATCACCCGGATCCGCGCGCAGCAGGGCTTCGGCAACCTCGAATGCCTGGTTCGTTTCATGGTTTGCGCGCAGATACTTGGCGAACTCCAACCGAGACTCTCTGTTGTCGGCAGCCGCCTCCCGCGCTTCGGTCTCAGATTGGTAGGCATTCAAAAGACGATCGAGCTCGTTGTCCTGAAGCGGCATATCGAAACCCAAATATGTGAGGACACTCCGGTTCGTGTTGACGAACCAGCCAAGAGCAGGGTCGTGAGTAATCCCGCTGTAAATGTCCGCGCCGAATCGGACTCGCTTTCCCACCAGAGACTCAAGCACGCAGTAATTTCGCCCCCAAGTCGCCAAGGTCACCCTTGATGCCGCTTTACCCTTCCACACTCTGTCTACGCGCATGGTCGCAAAGGGCGGACCTTGCACGTCGGAGCTTGTGTCAGTTGGAGTGAATGACTCAATGACACCTTCGACGATGACTTCCGGCTGCGCGACGATCTGTTCGCGGGAGAGCTTCTTGAAGATCTGGTCGGGTTGGTAGGGCGGGGCATCGCAGGGCGGCGGCAGGACTTCTTGGGCCGGCGCACCGTGCGCCGCCATCCAAAGCGTCAGCACGACGCCCAATAAGCCAATCACACGGACCATTGCTCCCGCCTCGCCAACTTCCGATCGACCACGCCGGCAGTTTATCGCCTAGAGCGCGAGTGAGCCATCGCACATTTCTGTGACAGTAGCAGTGAAGCCTGAATGGTGAGACCGAGCGACCCCTCACCCAACTGCGCGTAGGCTCGGCTCTGCCTCGCCAACGCTGCGTAACCCTCTCCCGCAAGGGGAGAGGGGAAGAGGGCGCGGGCGAGGCTACTTGCCGAGGATGCCGTCGCGCATTTCGCTGACCGCGTTGGCGTGGCCGACGAAGCCCTCGTAGGTGGCGAGGATGCGGGCCTTTTGCGCCAGCGGCGGGTAGCCGGCGGCGGTGACGTAGCCGACGGAGCTGCGCTTCATGTAGTCGAAGACCGAAAGCGGCGAGGCGGTCTTGGCCTGGCCGTTGGTCGGCAGCACGGCGTTGGGGCCGAGCACGAAATTGCCGAGGGTGCAGGGCGTGTGGTTGCCCAAGAGGATCTCGCCGGCGTTGACGATCTTGCCGAGATGCTCGAAGGGCACGTCGGAGAGGATCTGCAAGTGCTCCGGCGCGAAGTCGTTCACGAAGGCGACCGCTTCGTCGAAGCTCTGCGTGAGAACCACGCCGCCGTTGGTGCCGCCGAGCACGGTCGAGGCGAAGCCGGCGCGCTGCTCGCCCATCTTGTCGAGGAAGCCGGGGATCGCCGCGATCGCGTCGGCCGCGACCTTCGGGCTGTTGGTGACGATGAAGGCCGAGGAATCCGGGCCGTGCTCGGATTCGATCAGGAGGTCGAGTGCGGCGAGGCGGCCGTCGGCGGTCTCGTCGCAGAGGATGATGGATTCACTGGGGCCGGCCGGCACGCCGGGGTCGATGACGTCGGCGAGGAGATGTTTCGCCGCCACGACCCAGGGGCTGCCGGGGCCGACGATCTTCACGCATTTCTGCACGGTCTGGGTGCCGTAGGCGACGGCGGCCACGGCCTGGGCGCCGCCGCATTTGTAGACGCGGTCGACGCCGATCAGCCGCGCCGCCACCAGGGTGGCGTCGTCGATCTTACCGTCGGGGCCGGGCGGGGTGACGATGCAGACTTCCTTCACGCCGGCGACGACCGCCGGGATCGCCGTCATCATCACCACGCTCGGGAACGAGCCCTTGCCGCGCGGGACATAGCAGGCGACTGAGGGGATCGCGATGAAGCGGTCGCCGGCGAAGGCGCCCGGTCGGATCTCGTGCAGCCACATCTCCTCGGGCTTCTGGTCCTGGTGGAACTTGCGGATGGATTCCACCGCGAATTCGAGGGCCTTCAGCACCTCCTGGTCCAGGTTCACCAGCGCCTTGTCGAAATCGCCCGGCGTCGCGGCGATGCTGTCGGGATTGACTGGCGACTTGTCGAACTCGCGGGCGAAGCGGGCGAGCGCGACGTCGCCTTCGTTCTTCACCGCCTCGATGATCGGTTTCACCTTGTCGAGGATCGGCGCGATGCTGGCCTCGCTGCGTTTCAGCAGCTGCGAGCGCTGCGCGGCGTCGAGCTTCGAGAGGTCATGCAGGCTGATCTTGCGGGTCGTGGTCATCCGAAAGTCCGATCCATCTAAAGAGAGGCGAGAGTGCCGCCGTCGATGCCGAGGCACTGGCCGGTTATATAGGCCGCGGCGTCCGAGGCAAGGAAGATCGCCGCGCCGGTGAGGTCGTCCAGCTGCCCGAACCGCCCCAGCGGGATCTTCCTTAGCATGGCCTCCTGCCAGGATGCGTCATGATAGAAGACCTCGGTCAATTCGGTCCGAAAATAGCCCGGCGCCACGGCATTGACCCGGATCTTCAAGGGCGCCCATTCGGCGGCCAGCGCCCGGGTCATACCCAAGAGGCCGGTCTTGGAGGAGCCATAGGGGACCGCGGTCGGGATGCCCCGATAGGTGGTGAGGGAACAGAGGTTGACGATGGCGCCGCCCTTCTGGGCGCGCTGCATCTCGGCGGCGGCGGCCTGGGCGCAGAAGAAGGCGCCTTTGAGATTGGTGTCGAGGATGCGGTCCCAGAGCGCCTCGTCAATCTCCAGCGAGGGCTTCACCTCTTCCATGCCCGCATTGTTGATGAGGATATCGAGCCCACCCAAGGCAGCGGCCGCCTGCATTACGCCGAGGCGGCAGTCCTCGGCCTTGGCGACGTCCTGCACCACCGGAACCGCGACGCCGCCGGCATCGGAGATTGCCGCGGCGACTTCGTCGAGCGCCGCTTTCTTGCGGCCGGAGACCGCGACCGCGGCGCCCGCCTGCGCCAGGCCCAGCGCGATTGCGCGGCCGATGCCGCGGCTGGCGCCGGTGACCAGGGCGCGCCGGCCGGCCAGGCTGAAGGCTGAAAGTGCCTGCGGTTGTATAGACAAGGAGCTCTCCGTATAAGGCTGCAACAAGCTAGCCGAGACGGACCGGATGAGCGAGAGCACAGAAGACGCAGCCCCAGGGGAATCCCCAACAGCGAAAGCGCGGGCGCTGATGCAGGGCGGGCGGGTGGCCGAGGCGGAGGCCGTGGTCGCGGCGCTGATCGCCGAGGAGTTCGGGCGGCCGGTGCACGAGCTCTTCATCAACCGCGACGCTTACAGCCTCAACTCGCTGAACGGCTTCGTCGAGACCGAGGCCGGCTCCTTCTTCTTCAAGTTCCACCAGGAGGAGGGCGAGGACCGGATGGCCGGCGAATATTACCGCGCCCGCATCCTGGCCGAGGCCGGTCTCCCCGTCGACCTGCCGGTCGAGACCAGCACCAAGCCGGGACGGCAGATCCTGCTCTATCGGCTGCGGAAGGACCGGCGGCTTGCCGACATGGCGCGGTACCTCGATGGGGAGAAGGATGCCGCATTGCTGGCGCAGGTGCTCGCGGCGCAGGAAGCGCTCGATCGTGCGGTCGCCGCGGTCTATGCGAAGACACTGCATCCGATTACGGAAGCGCAATCGCGAGCGGAGCCGATCCATCGGTTGTTTCACGAGCGGCTGCGGGACTTCGATCGGCCGGGACGGATAGGTGGACGCTTCCGGTCGTTCTACGCGGATCAGGATTTCGCGCTGCCGGGTCTGACCATCAATTGGCGCGAGCTGCGCGACCTCAAGGTCGCGTTCAATGGCGTGGTCTATTCGGAGAGTCTCGGCGCGCTGTTCGAGGCGGCCTTCACCGAGCTCGAGCCGCGCAACTTCGCGGGGCTCGGTGTCACCGCTCATGGCGATGCACACAATGCCAATGTCTGGTTCGAGGAGAGACAGCGCCCGCCACGTCTCACGCTGTTCGATCCCGCCTTCGCGGGGTCGCATGTGCCGGCTTTGCTGGCCGAGGTGAAGCCGACCTTCCACAACATTTTCGCGCATCCTTATTGGCTCTATGAGCCGCAGGTTGCAGCGACCCGCTTCCGGGCCGAGGTGATGCGGCGCGGCGACTTGCTGGAGATCAAGACCGATTGGGCGCTCTCGCCCTTGCGGACGGCATTCCTGGAACAGAAGGCGGAACTGCTGTGGCGGCCGCTGCTTGCCGAAATGCAGGCGCGTGGGGCTTTGCCGCAGGACTGGCGGCGGCTGCTGAAGCTGGCGTTGTTCTGCTGCCCGACCCTGGTGATGAATCTTCGGAGCGGTGCGGGGGCGCATAACCCGGTCTCCTCGGCGATCGGGCTCGGCATTGCCGTGATGATGGGCAGCGCGCCCAAGGAAGGGGCAGGGGACGCACTCTCCGCCTTCCTCGATGCCGTTGAACCAATTGGTTCCCGGTAAACCAGGGCCTAAAACGGTGACAGGTCGTTGACGGCAGCGGGTGCAATCACGACACTCGCCCCATCCTTTCCAACGAAACCGAGACAGAGGGGGCTTCCATGACTTTCAACACGACCCGACGCCAGATGATGGCCGGCGCCGCCGCTTTGGGCGTCGCTTCGACGTTCCGCAGCGCCTTCGCCCAGGACATTCCGGCGAAGCCCGAAGCCGGCGCGATCAAGATGGGCATCGAGCCCTGGCTCGGCTACGGGCAATGGCATGTCGCCGCCAAGAAGGGCCTGTTCAAGGAGCAGGGCCTGGACGAGGTCGAGATCGTGAACTTCACCACCGACGCCGATCTCAACGCGGCTTTGGCCAGCGGCCAGCTGGAATGCGGCAACATCGCCACCCATACCGCGATGGCTTTCGCCGCCGCCGGCCTGCCGCTGAAGATCGTGATGCTGCTCGACGTCTCGATGACCGCCGACGCGATGCTCTCCGACGGCTCGGTCACCGACATCAAGGGCTTGAAGGGCATGCAGGTCGCCTATGAGGAAGGGACGACCAGCGACCTCCTGCTGAACTACGCGCTGGCCGCGAACGGGATGAGCGTCGCCGACATCCAGAAGGTGCCGATGCCCGCCGCCGATGCCGGCAGCGCGCTCATCGCCGGCAAGGTGCCGGTGGCGGTGACCTATGAGCCGTATCTGACGCTCGCGCTCAATCAGAACAAGAAGACCAAGATGATCTACGAGGCCGGCGTGGCGCCGGGCCTGATCAGCGACGTGCTGGTGGTCAGCGACAAGTTCCTGGCCGAGAAGCCGGGCCAGATCCTGGCGCTGTTGAAGACCTGGGACGCGGCGCTCGCCGCCTACAAGATGGACACCGCGGGTGCCCGCGCGATCATCTCCGAAGCGGTCGGCGCCAAGCCGGAAGAGCTGGCCACGGCTTTCGACGGCGTCACCTATTACTCGATCGCCGAGAACAAGACCCAGCTCGGCGGCGACTACAAGAACAAGGTGATGCCCGCGGTGAAGGACGCCGCCACCAAGGCCGGCATCCTGACCAAGGACGTCGATGGCCCGGGGCTGATCGATCCGCGGTTTGTGGCGGCGGCTTGAGGCTGCGCGCGCTGGATCGACTGATGGACTGAACTCGGGAACATCACGGCTGCATGCCCCCCTCCCATCCTCCCCCCTGAAGGGGGGAGGGGCTCGATAGAGCGAGCGGCTCTATTGGACTCCTTCCCCCTTCAGGGGGAAGGTCGGGATGGGGGCATATGCAGCTGTGATGCTCAAGATCCAGTGTGACGTCGCTCAAAGTAAGACATGCCAAGCAAGCCCAACCATTCTCTCTTTCGCCTGACCGCGTCGATCACCCGGGTGCAGTTCGTCGGGATCTCGATCGTGGTCTTTGCGCTGCTGCTGGCGCTGTGGTGGATTGCGACGGCGAATGAATGGGTGAAGCCGCTGTTCCTGCCGAGCCCGCCCAAGGTGGTGGCGCGGCTGGGCGAACTCGCGGCTTCGGGGCAGCTCTGGCAGGATGCCGGCATCAGCATCTTCCGGATCAGCATCGGCTTCCTGATCTCCACGGCTTTCGCGCTGCCGATCGGCGTGCTGATCGGCTGCTACAAGGCCTGGGAGGCGATCGTCGAGCCGGTGGTCGATTTCATCCGCTACATGCCGGTGGTCGCCTTCGTGCCGCTGACCATTCTCTGGACCGGCACCGGCGACACGCAGAAGTATCTCATCATCTGGATCGGCACTTTCTTCCAGCAGGTGCTGCTGATCATGGACAACGTGAAGGGCGTGCCCTGGGACTTCATCAATCTCGGCCGCACCCTGCAGATGCCGGAGCGGCGCATCCTCACCCGCATCGTGCTGCCGAGCGCCATGCCGGGGATCTGGGATTCGCTGCGCATCAGCCTGGGTTGGGCCTGGACCTGGCTGGTGGTGGCCGAGCTGGTCGCTGCGACCTCGGGCATGGGCTATCGCATCACGACTGCCCAAAGGTTCTTTCAGACCGATCTCATCATCGGCTACATCCTGCTGCTGGGCTGCTTCGGCCTCGCCACCGACCAGGCGATGAAGGCGCTCGGCCGCCGCATGTTCCGCTACATGGCGCCGCGGTGAGATGATGCCGAAACTCACCATCACCAATCTCTCGAAGACCTTCGGCGAAGGGACGCGCGCCGTCACCGCCTTGCAGGGCGTCGATCTGGCGATCGGCGACAACGAGTTCCTGTCCCTGGTCGGCACCTCGGGCTGCGGCAAGAGCACCTTGCTCTCGATCGTCGCCGGCCTGGAATCCCATGACCAGGGCGAGGTGCTGGTGGACGGCGTGCCTGTGGACGGCCCCGGCCTCGACCGCGGCGTGGTGTTCCAGAGCTACACGCTCTTCCCCTGGCTGACCGCGCGGCAGAATGTCGAGTTCGCGCTGCGCGAGGCGGGGATGCGCGGCAAGGAAGCCGCGGATGCGGCGCTGGATCACCTCAAGCTGGTCGGGCTGGACGGTTTCGCCGATTCCTACCCGCGCGAGCTTTCGGGCGGCATGAAGCAGCGCGTCGCGATCGCCCGCGCGCTCAGCTATCGCCCGAAGATGCTGCTGATGGACGAGCCGTTCGGCGCATTGGACGCGTTGACCCGGCATCACATGCAGGAGCTCTTGACCCGGATCTGGGAGAGACACCGGCTGACCGTGCTCTTCATCACCCATGACGTGGAGGAGGCAGTCTATATGTCGGACCGCGTGGCCGTCATGAGCAACCGCCCCGGCCGGATCAAGGAGATCATCGACATCGATCTCGAACGGCCCCGCCACTACGACCTGGTGGCGAGCCCCCGGTTCCAGCAGCTGCACCGCGCGGTGCTGGATTCGATCCGCGCCGAATCCATCGCCGTCGCCCAGCTCGGGACCGCCTTAGCCTAAAAACCAGCCGCTTGCGCCCAGATACTGGATTTGCTAATTTCGGAATTAGCACATTAGCTAATTACAAGATTATCGAGGCATTTCAATGTCGCTGGACAAGGTGTTCGAGGCTTTGGCGTCGCGGCCGCGGCGGGAGATCCTGGCCTTTCTCTCCTCGGCCGAGCTGACCACGTCGGAGCTGGCCGAGCGCTTCCAGATGAGTGCCCCGACCATCTCGCGGCATCTTTCGGTGCTGGAGAATGCCGATCTGGTGACCAGCGAGCGGCGCGGCCAGTTCGTCTATTACAAGCTCAATCCCGACAACCTGGTGAACAGCCTGACCGGCTTTGCCTTCGAGCTCTGCCCGGTCGGCCGGCCGTTGAAGCGGGAATCCGAGAAGATCGCGAAGGCGAAGGGCCGGGTGAAGAAGCCGGCCTGATCGCATTGTGGAAGGGGGATCGACCATGAATGCTTTTCCGGAGAGCCTGAAGCAGCACCGCGTCGCCGCGATGGATGTGGCGAGCGTCACCGAAGGCGCGGTGGTCTATGCGCCGGCGAAATCGCTCTGGTTCATCGGCATGGCGGCGGCGGCGCTGATCGGCGGCAGCCTCTTCTTCACCTGGAGCGGCCTGCTGGTCTTCATTCTCGCGACCGGCGCGGTGCTGCTGTTCGGCCATTCGCTGGGATCGCATCGCAAGCTCATTCATAACAGCTTCGAATGCCCGATCTGGCTCGAATATTTCCTGGTCTATATGGGCGTGCAGGTCGGGCTCTCCGGGCCGATCGGGCTGATGCGGGCGCATGACCTGCGCGACTACGCGCAACGCCTGCCGGTCTGCCACGATTATCTGCGCCATGGCCGCAGCTTCTGGCTAGACGGCTGGTGGCAACTGAATTGCGAGCTCCGACTTGCCAACCCGCCGGCGATCACCATCGAGGAACGCGTCGCCGGCAACCGCTTCTACCGCTTTCTCGAGGCGACCTGGATGCTGCAGCAGCTGCCGCCGGCGCTGGCACTCTATGCACTCGGCGGCTGGAGCTTCGTCTTCTTCGGCACCTGCGCGCGGGTGACGGCGGGCGTGCTCGGGCATTGGCTGATCGGACATTTCGCGCACAACAAGGGCGGCATGCATTTCGAGGTCGAGCAGGCCGCGGTGCAGGGCCGCAACATCCGTCTCACCTCGATCCTCACCATGGGCGAGTGCTGGCACAACAACCACCATGCCTTCCCGGGCTCGTCGCGGCTCGGCCTCTTTCCCGGCGAGTGGGATCCCGGCTGGTGGATGCTGATGGTGTTGCGTCGCCTGGGCCTCGCCTGGAATTTCCGGCTGCCGGAGCATCTCCCCGCCCGTGCCGAGCTGGCCCGGGTCGATGCTCTCAGCCGATCGCTGCTGGCGCCGCCGCGCTATCGGCCGGACGACGGGCGCTTCCAGCCACTGCGCTTGAAGACGCTGGTCGCGGCCTTGCGCATCGAGGACGGCGCGCCGGCGCGGATGGAATGGCCGGAAGCGATCCTGAGCAAAGGCCAGATGCGCCTGCTGGTCGGCCGGAAGGTCGCGCTGGAGGTCGATCCTGCCCTGACACTGCTGGTGCTGCACCAGGGTGCGCGCAGCTATGCCGGCTTCCCGGCGGTCTGCATGGCGATCGCGCAGCGCAATGCCGTCGCGCGCTGGATCGCGCTGGCGTTGATGCCGCTGGCGGTCGGGCTGGAAGCCATCCGGCAACAATTCGCCTTCAGGCCGGAGGCGGTGTGACCCGGCATGCGGATGCGATGGCCTGGCTGGCGCGGCTGCGCGCCGAGCATGGCATCGACGGCAGCTATGATGCGACGCGGACCTGGCCGTTCCGGATCGGGCCGCTGACCATTCCGGTGCCGAACTTCTCCTGGCGCCGTGCTGCGATCCAGCGCCACGACCTGCACCACATCCTGAACGGCTTCCCGTTCAACATGCGCGGCGAGTTCCAGGTCGCGACCTGGGAATTCGCCGCCGGCCGCTATCCGCATCCCGGCGCCTCGTTGCTGCTGCTGCCGCTGGTGACGCTCGGCCTCTTCTGGTCGCCCCGGGCGATCTGGCGCGCCTTCATGATGGGGCGCTACGGCACCAGCTTCTATCGCCCGGATCTGCTGGAGCTCGATCTCGCGGCGATCCGGGCGCTGCGTCCGTCCGAGAGGCAGTCCCGGCCCGCGACGGCAAGGGACGTCATCGCCTTTGCCGGTTTGCTCATCCAATCGATCGGCGCGATTCTATTGCCGGCCGCGTCGCTATTCCTGTTGGCGATGCTTTCGTTCTGACCACCTGCAGCGCCTCTTCCTCCGCGTCCTGGGGCGCGCCCCAGAAGGCGGCGACGCTAGGGCCGCCCTTAGTGCGGCGGTCGCGGAACAGGAAGTTCTTGATCTCGAACGGCCAGACCCGCCTTCCCATCTGCGAATACCAGCGCATGCTCTGGCGCAAGACCGGATCGGGATGGAGATAGGTGCGCCGGAGCGCCTTCGGCCGCGCCTGCAGCACCACTTCGGTGAGCTTCACCCAGATCAGCACGCGCCAGGGTGGGACATGCCGGGTCGCCAGCACCTGGTGCTTGTAGTCCCAGCGGCTGCGGTCGAGCTGGATCACGCGCCGGTTCGCGGCGAGGCGGAAGTAGGGCGTCCAGCGGTGCGGCGTCACGTAGAGCAGCTGGATCTGGTCGGGGTCGTAGGCGAGAAGATGCCGCATGCCGCGCCAGTAGTCGCGGTCGCGCTCCTCCTCGAAGCCGACCACCCAGGTCGCCATGGAGAGGATGCCGTTCCTGCGGAGCTCCTGGATCGCCTTGCGGTCGGTGGCGGTGCCGCCGCCCTTCTGGATCAGCTTCAGGGTCGCGGGATCGGTATTCTCCATGCCGAGCAGGAAGCGGATCCAGCCGGCCTTGCGGTAGAGATGCAGCAGGTCGGCGTCGCGCACGATGTCGTCGGCGCGGGTCGAGCCGACCAGCAGCACGTTCACCTTCTCGGCGATCAAGGCCTCGAGGAAGGTCTTCCAGGCGCTGCGCGAGACCGTCGGATTCTCGTCGGCGAAGTTGAAGAGCTCGACGCCGTGCTCGCGGTGCAGCCGGGCCAGCTCGGCCGCGAACTTCCGGGGATCGCGGTGCCGCCAGCGGGTCCAGAAGCCGCGCTGGCCACAGTAATTGCACAAGTGCGGGCAGCCGCGCGAGAACTGCACCACCACCGCGCGCTTGCCGCCCCAATAGCTGTAGCGCTTGAAGTCGATCAGCTCCCAGCCGATGCGATAGGCGTCGAGATCCTGGATGGTCGGCGCCGGGATGGTGGCCACCGCCTTGAAGCCGCGGCGATAGGCGATGCCGGGAATATGGCCGAGCTCGATGTCCTCGATCGCGATGTCGCTCAAAGCACCGCCGCCGTCCAGCGCGTTCATCAGCCGCCGCGCGGTCTCCTCGCCCTCGCCGCGAACGATGACGTCGATCTCCGGCACTTCCGCCAGGACCTCGCGCCAGTGATAGGTCGGGAAGACGCCGCCGTAGATCAGGCGCGCCATCGGCAAGGCCTGCCGCAGGGCCTTGAAGATCGCCGTGGCGCCGGGATGGCCGGAGGTCGAGCCGGAATGGCCGATCAGCACGGCCTCGGGCGCATAAGCCAGGGCTTCGCGGATGATGGCGGTGAGCGGCATCGGCCCGAACTCGGCGTCGAGCAGGCGGACCTGGTGCCCGTCGTCGATCAGCGGCCCGCCGATCGAGAGCAGGCCCAAAGGCGGCAGGTGGTCGTCGGGAATCCGGCTGCCGATCGCCGGATGCGGCGGGTTGATGATGAGAATGCGCATGGACTCTCCCCCGTTGCTGATGCTGCAGGGGTAGCGGGGGAGTCGGGCGCCTTTCCGGCGCGATTGGGGCTGGAGTGTGGAAGCTTAGCGGCTTTCCTTCTCGCCGCCGGCGATCGCGATCACGGCGATAATGATGAGGCCGGTGGCGACCAGGCGGATGCCGGAGCTGGCGCCGTAGGTGTTGAGCATGGTCACCAGCAGGAACATGAAGAGCGCGGCGCCCCAGATGCCGGGCACCGAGGCGCGTCCGCCGGCGACCGAGGTGCCGCCGATGACGACGACCGCGATCGAGCCCAGCAGGTATTCCGTGCCCATGTCCAGCGACGGCCCGCCGGAAAAGCCGGCGAGCAGGATGCCGCAGGTCGCGGAGAGCAGGGCGCTCGCCACATAGGTCAGGAACTTGAAGCGCTCGACCGGAATGTTGGCGAGCCAGGCGGCGCGGCTGTTCTGCCCGATCGCCGAGATCGCGCGGCCGTAGTAGCTGCGCCCGACGACGATGCCGACCGCGACCGAGAACAGGACGGTGACGACCGCGATCCAGGGCACGCCCAGGGTCTCGCCGGTGGTGAAGGCATCGAGCATCGAGGGCGGCTTGATGCGGAGGCCGCGGTTATAGGCGATGGCGCTCGACTGAACCAGGAAGCTCATCGAGAGCGTGGCGATGATCGGCGGGATCCTGAGAAAGCGGATCAGCGCGTAGTTGAGCGCGCCGACCACGGCGCCGGCGGCCAGCGCGGCGACGATGCCGACGATGATCCAGCCGTTCTGCTCGTCCATCACCTTCATGGCGACGGTGCCGCAGAGCGTGATCGTGGCGGGGATCGAGAGATCGACATTGCCGGGGCCGGTGGTGATGACCAGCATCTGCCCGGTGCCGACGATCACCGTGAAGCAGGCGAAGGAAAGCGCGGCGGTGGCAATGGCGCCGGCGCCCTGGCCTTCGGTATAGGCGATGGTCGCCAGCCAGACCGCGGCCGCGCCGATGAACGACCAGATCCAGGGCGCGTTGCGGAGGCGGAGGAGGAGCATCGTGGCGTTCCCTGGAGCGCTCATCGGGCGGCCCCGCGGGTGATGACGGCGCGGAGCGCCAGCACGATGATCAGGATGGCGCCCTGCGCGCCGATCTGCCAGTCGGGCGAGATCTTGAGGAAGATCAGGAAGGAGGCGGCGAGCGCCAGGGTGATCGCGCCCAGCACGGCACCGACCGGCGAGACCTTGCCGCCGATGAACTCGCCGCCGCCCAGGATCACCCCGGCGATGGAATAGAGCGTATAGCGGTCGGCGATACGCGCATCGCCGGCGCTGGTCAGGCCGATCAGCGACAGGCCGGCGAGCACGCCGAAGGTCCCGGCCAGGCCGTACATCGCCAGCTTGGTCTTCAAGAGCGACCAACCGGCACGGGCGACCGCCTTGGGATTGCCGCCGGTGCCGCGCAGCACGACGCCGTAGGAGGAATGCATCAGCCCGAGCTGGACCACGATCGCGATCACCGTCGCGGCGATGATGGGAAAGGGGATCACCAGCTGGTTGATGTCGGTGAAGGGAATGTGGACCGGGATCGGCGGTACCTTGAAGTTCATCAGCCCGGTCAGCCAGGCGGGCGCCTTGCCGCCCGGCGAGGGCAGCAGCAGCACCGCGAAGCCGAGCCAGACGAAGGACATGCCGAGCGTGACCACGATCGACGGCAGGTTCCGGAGGTGGATCAATGCGCCCATCGCCACGTAGCCCGCGATGCAGAGCAACAGCAGGACGATGCCGAGCAACGGGTCGGTGGCGAGGTAGAGGGCGGAGATGCAGGTGGTGAGGCCGACGAAGCTGCCGATCGAGAGATCGAGGTCGTTGACCGCGATCACGAACATCTGCGCCAAGGTCGCGAGCGCGATCGGCACCGCGTATTGCAGGATCAGGGTCAAGCCGAACGAGGTCATCGCCATCGGCTGCTTGACGAAGATCGCCGCCAGCAGAACGGCGAGCGTGATCGCCGGCAGGGCGCGGCGCAGCGTGTCGCGGTTGAGGAGGGCGGTCATCGTCATGCCGCTGTGTTGGGCGCGTCCATCACGCGCTTTCCTTGAAGGAGGATTGCAGGATCTTCTGTTCGGTCATTTCCCCGCGCGGGAGGTCGGCGACGATGCGGCCGTTCCTGAAGACGTAGATGTGGTCGCAGTGGTTGAGCTCGTCCATTTCGGTCGTGTACCAGAGGAAGGTGCGCCCCGCGGCCGCCTCGGCGCGCAGCAGATCGTAGACTTCGAGCTTGGTGCCGACGTCGACGCCGCGCATCGGGTCGTCCATCAGCACGATCTCGGCATCGGAGCCCAGCGCCCGCGCGAACACCGCCTTCTGCTGGTTGCCGCCGGAGAGCGAGAGGATGTTGTTCGCCATGTCGGGCGTGCGGATCTTGATCCGCTGCTTCCAGAATTCGGCCATCTCGGTTTCCCGATCGGCATCCACCAGCCGGTGGCGCAGCATCCTCGGCAATGAACGCATCGTGACATTCCGCGCGATCGACCAGAGCGGGAAGATGCCCTCGGTCTGGCGGTCGCCGGCGATGAAGGCGGCCGGACCCTGCACGGTGACGCCGTGCATCCGACCGACCGAGCCGGCGAAAACCTGCAGCAGCATGGTGGTCTGTCCGTGGCCGGCCAACCCGGCGAGGCCGATGATCTCGCCACGATGGGCGACCAGCTCCTGGGCGTCGGTCTGCAACGCGGATTTCGCGCGCACGACCACCGGCGCCGCGCTGCGCTCCTGCGCGGCCTTCGCCTCGGACGCGGTCGCATGATGCTCGACCACCGTGCCCATGGCGCCCACCAGGGAATCGCGGTCGAAGGCCCGGGCCGGCCGTTCGGCGACGACCGCGCCGTCCTTCATGACCACGACCCGATCCGAGTATTGCAGGATCTCACCCAGGAGATGCGAGATCAGGATGACGCTTCGGCCCCTTGCGACCTCGCGCCGCACGAACTCCAGCAGCTGCTTCGCCGTCGCGGCGTCGAGCGAGGAGGTGGGCTCGTCGAGGATCACCAGGTGCAGCGGCGCGTCGGTGACCGTGAAGGCACGGGCGATCTCCACCATCTGGCGCTGGCCGAGGCTGAGATCGCTCACGGTGTCGCCCGGCGAGATTCCATGGCCGGGGAGGATCTCGTCCAGCTTCTCGCGGATGAGCCTGGCCGCGCGTTGCTTCCAGCCGAAGCCCTTGAGCGCCGGATGCATGATCCGGGTGTTCTCCGCCACGGTGAGATTGGGGCAGAGCGACAATTCCTGGAACACGCAGCGGATGCCGCTGCGATGCGCCGCCGTCACGGAATAACCGGCGGCCCGGTCCTGGCCTTGGATCTCGATCGCACCGGTATCCGGCGACAGGGTGCCGGCCAGCACGTTCATCAGCGTGGATTTGCCGGCGCCGTTATGGCCGACCAGCCCCAGACATTCGCCGGCGCCGACCGCAAGGTCGACGCCGGCCAGGGCGCGAACGGCGCCGAAGCTTTTCGCCACGCCCTTCAGGCTGACGATCTGCTCCGGCTGCGTTCCCATATGGTCCTCGTGTCTAATAGTCCGTCATTGCCGGGCTTGACGGCTTCAGCTTACTTGCCGGCGACGACCTTCTTCGCGTCTTCCAGCGAGTATTCGACGTTGGCGACGCCGCCCTTCTCGGTGTTGGCGAGATTGGCCTCCAGGTTGTCCTGGTCGATTCGCAGGAACGGCACGATCAGGTCCTTCGGCACTTCCTGGCCGTCGAGGATCATCTGCGCCACCCAGAAGGCGAGGGTGGAGACGCCGGGCGCGATCGAGACCGACATGGTCTTGTAGCCGTTCGCGTCCTTCTGCTCCTTCCACCACTTCAGCTCATCCTCGCGGTTGCCCATGATGATGAGCGGGGTCGGGCGGCCGGCGGCCTTGAAGGCCTGGGCCGCGCCGTAGCCGTCACCGCCCTGGGTGACCACGGCCTTGATCTCCGGCAGCGACGGCAGGATGCCGGCGACTTCCTTCTGCGCGACGTCCTGCGCCCAGTTGCCGTGCACCGAGCCGACGATCTTGAACTGCGGGTTCTCCTTGACGCCTTCCTCGATGCCGGCATGGATCTCGTCATCGACGAATACGCCCGCCAGGCCGCGGATCTCAAGCAGGTTGCCGCCATCCGGCATGTTGGCCTTCAGGTAGTCGAGCTCCGACTTGCCCATCGCCTTGAAGTCGACGGCGATGCGCCAGGCGCAGGGCTCGGTGACGATGCCGTCGAAGGAGACCACGACGATGCCGGCGTCGCAGGCCTGCTTGATCGCCGGGTTCAGCGCTTCCGGCGAGGCCGCGTTGACGACGATCGCGTTATAGCCCTGCAGGATCAGGTTCTGGATCTGCGCCGCCTGCTCGGTGACCTGGTTCTCCGAGGTGGTGAAGGGATCGGCCGCCGCGACCACGCCGTCGGCCACTGCCTGCTTGGTCACCTTGTCCCAGCTCTTCAACATCGCCTGGCGCCAGGAATTGCCGGCGTAGTTGTTGGAGAGGGCGATCTTCTTGTCCTTGGTGTCGGCCATGGCGCCGTTCTGGACCAGGCTGGCGCTGGCGATCGCCAGGCCAATCGCAGTCGCGCCGATCAGTGTCTTCTTAAGCATGGGTTATCCTCCGTTCTCCCGTGATGACGATGTTTGTGGTTTCTTGGGCTTGTGGTTCTTGGTTCGGGTCTCACGCCTTCTTGGCCTCCCGCGCCGGAGGAGACAGCATAAGACCGGCCTTAACTGAATAGTGCCCCTGTCTTCATGGTCGCGGTCAGCTCGCGCGATCTTGTTGCGGCGACGCTAACACGACCGATTTTCGCATGCAATGTTCATACAATTGCCGGGGCGGTCAAGAATGCGTGTCAGCCGATGTAGGGCAGATCCGAGCCGCCGAAGCTCCGGCGAAACACGGCCAGGCGATCGATGACCTTGGCCCGGGCAGTCCGCAGGTGGGCCAGCATCCGGGCTTCGACCTCCGCCGGGTCGTTGCGCAGCATCGGGCGGACGACATCCAGGTGCTCGGCCATGAACGGCTCGGCGGCGGGATAGGAAATCTGGGCGCCGAGCATGTGCTTCTGGGTGAAATGGAGGCAGCGGGTGCGTTTCAGCGCCTCCATGATCTCCTTGTTCCCGCAATAGCCGAGCATGGTTACGTGGAGGTCATGCTCCAGCGCATCCATCTCGGCGGCGCTGACCTTGGGATAGGCGGCGAGCGCCGCCTCCAGCCGCGAAGCCATGCCGGCGAGGATATCGGCCGGCACCCGGCCGATGCCGGCGGCCATGGCTTTGGGCTCCAGCAGCTCGCGGAGATCGTAGAGGTCGCAGACCCGCTTCTCGTCCAGCGGCACCACATACCAGCGCAGCCGCTCGTCCTTGGCGAGCAGACCGGTCGATTGCGCCTGGACCAGCACGTCATGGGCGACGGTGCGGCCGACCTTGTAGTGGCGCGCGAGCTCGACCTCGTTGACTCGGAACTTGCCCAGGGCCGAGTGGAAGATCAGCGCGCGCTCGACGCTGTCGTAGATCCGCTGCCAGGCCCAGGTCCGCGGCAGCTCCGGATTGGCCTCGTCGAGGCCGAGCAGGCCGGCGGTGACCGTCACGCGGCGCGGCGTCTTGGCTGAGCCGACCACGAAGCCGCGGCCATCGAAACGCTGGATCACCCCGCGCTCGGAGAGATCGCTCAGCGCCTGCTTCACCGGGGTCCGGCTCGAGCCGAAGATCGCCGCCAGCGAGCCTTCCATCAGGATGGTCCCGGGCGCCAGGCGGCCGGCCTTGATGCTGTCATGCAGGATCGCCGCGATCTTGCGATAGACCGGCAGTTCTTCTTGTTCTTGCATCGGCTTCATCCGCGGCGGGCTCCAGATCCGGCAACGGCACCGCCAGAGGCTAGCCGAATTTTCGGATAAGGGCGAGGATCGCGGCGTGCCGTCCTACCCGGAACCGGCCTATTTGCGCTTGGCCGCGAAGCGCTGGGCGTCGAGGTGGTGCAGCAGTTTCGTGCTCTGGGCCCGGACCTGGACGCAGAGCATGAGATTGTCGCCCGAGACCGACAGCGATTTTTCGGCGGTCCGCGGCAGTGGCACGCCAACCTGGCGGCAGTAGGCGATCATCGCCGCACCCAGCTTTTCGGCGGTGAATTCCCGTTCGTGGAGTTCCCCGGTGCTGTCGTCGCGGATTCCCAGGGTGACCGCGATGTCGGGCTCCGCGCGGACCGTGCAGCTTTCCAGCCGCCCGGGCGGCAGCGGCTGGCTGGCCGCGGTGGCCAGGAATTTGATCGCCGCAACCAGCGCGTCCTTGGGGAAGGTGATGGTGCGGACCTCGGACAGGGCGGGCAGCCCCAGGTCCGGGTTCGAATACCAGGTCTGCTCCTTGCTGGCCGTCATGCGCGGATCTTCGATCAGTTTTTAGGTAAACTCGGCATTGTTTCGATCTGTTCTGTAATAATGATAGGAAAACAAGTATTCATGGAAAAAAGTATAGAATAGACCCGTTACCCAATCGTAAAAGCGGGTTCCCCGCAAATCCTTGCCCGAAAAGAATATTTTCCGAATTCCCGCGATTGGAATTCGCGCGTCCGCCAGCTAATAATGCGTCAGGAATCAGCTGGGCGGTGGGCGCAGACCAGCCTGATCAAGGGTTTGGGGAGAATCAGTCGATGCCGGCGCAGATTGGCCAAGTGACGGAAGTCACCGGCTCCAACATCAAAGCCTTGATGGATGCGACCCAGCTCAACGCCGCCCAGTCGGGGTCCGGCGGCGACCAGGGTGTCACCGTCGGCAGCATGGTCGAGGTCCAGAGCGGGACCGCCCGTGTCCTCGGCATCGTCTCGGCGATCCGCAGCGCCGGCGCCGACAAGGGCGCCGTCATGGACATCAGCCTGGTCGGCCAGTTCGTCACCAATGCGAGCGGCGGCACGGACTTCAAGCGCGGCGTCGCGCGCTGGCCGTCGATCGGCTCACCGGTGGTAACGGTCGCCGAGGCCGATGCCGGCTCGGTGGTGAAGACCACCTCGACCAGCACCGTCCATATCGGCAAGGCCGAGTTCAACGGCACCCAGGACATCTATCTCGACGTCGACAACCTGCTGCGGACGCATTTCGCGATCTTCGGCTCGTCCGGCTCCGGTAAGACCTCGACCACCTCGGTGATCCTGCGGGCGATCCTGGAGCGCCTGCCGAATGCGCATATGGTGCTGCTGGATCCGCACAACGAGTATGAAGGCGCCTTCGCCGGCATGACCGAGCGCCTGACGCTGCAGACGTTGCGGCTGCCGTATTGGATGCTGCAGTTCAAGGAAATCTGCGCGGTCTTCAAGGTGCTGCCGGAATCCGACTACGCCTCGGAGGTGAAGATCCTGCGCGAGGCGGTGGTGCAGGCGAAGACGCTCTATGCCGGCATCGCCGCCGGCGGCGTTTCGAAGTCTCCGGCCGCGGCGACGGCGGGCACCTCGACCTCCAGCCTTAATCTCGACAGCCCGGTGCCGTTCCGCCTCTCGGACTTCCGCCGCATCATCAACGACATGATGGGCAAGCTCGACAATCCGGAAGCGATCCAGAGCTATCTGCGCGTTCTCAACCGGCTGGAAGAGCTCACCTCCGACGACCGCTACGGCTTCATGTTCGGCCCGCAATTCGTGCGCGACGTGATGGGCGAGGTGATCTGCCAGCTGACCCGCATCCCGGTCGAGGGCAAGCCGATCACCACCATCGACCTCTCCGACATCCCGGAAGAGATCGTGGACGTGGTGGTCTCGGTTGTCTTCCGCACCATCTTCTCCTTCGCGGTCTGGAGCGGCGAAGAGGGCGCGGTGCCGACCGTGTTGGTCTGCGAGGAAGCGCACCGCTATCTCTGGGACGACCGCAGCGGCAAGACCATCTCGCTCGCGGTGCACGCCGCCGGCCAGGTGGCGAAGGAAGGCCGCAAGTACGGTGTGGGCCTCGGCGTCATCTCGCAACGTCCGTCGGAAGTCTCGCCGTCGATCGTGTCGCAATGCGGCACCATCATCACGCTCCGCCTCGGCAACGAGCGCGACCTCGCCTTCGTGAAGAACGCGCTGCCGGATTCGGCCGCGGGCCTGATGCAGGCGCTGCCGGCGCTCAACACCCGCGAGGCGATCGTGTTCGGCCAGGGCGTCGCCTTCCCGACCCGTCTCACGGTCAACGAGCTGCCGGCCTCGGCGCGGCCGCGGCAGAAGGTGAAGTCCTTCATGGAGGCCTGGTCGAACGACACCACCGATACCGGCCTGGTCGCCCGCACCATTGAGCGCTGGCGCTCGCGCCTGCATCACATCCGCCGGGCCTGATCGCGGCGCATGGATCTGCGTCGGCGACTCTGGTCGGCGGTGATCGGCGCGCTCCTGGCGCTGGCGACGCTGGCGCTGTTCTATCATTTTGCCCAGACGCCGTGACCGCGGCGGTCCGCAAGGCTGAACGCGCCGATCTCGCGGCGATCGTCGCCATGCTGGCCGACGACGTGCTGGGGCAGTCGCGCGAGGCGCCCGGCGATCCGGCTTACGAAGCGGCCTTCGCCGCGATGGAACGCGACCCGAACCAGTTTCCGGCGGTGCTCGAGGATGATGGCGAAGTCGTCGGCTATCTGCAGCTCAGCTTCATTCCCGGCCTCTCGCTGAAGGGCATGTTGCGCGGCCAGATCGAGAGCGTACGCGTGGCCTCATCCCGCCGCGGTCAGCGGCTGGGCCATGTGCTGCTCGAATGGGCGATCGCCGAGTGCCGCCGCCGCGGCTGCGGCATGGTGCAGCTCGCGATGAACAAATCCCGCGACGACACCCTGCGCTTCTACAAGTCGCTGGGCTTCGTCACCAGCCATGAAGGCCTGAAGCTGTCGCTCTAGTCGCCCCGGCTCTTGCGCGGCTTGCCGCGGCGCTCGACCAGGGGCACGTCGCCAAATTCCTTGTGCGCGATCTTCAGCACCTTGGGGTCGATGATGGGCTCGCTCCACTTCATGCCCTTGTGCAGGGCCTCGACGATGGCGCCGATCGCGGCGAGCCGGGCCGACGGCTTGTGGTCCGACTGGATCGCGTGCCAGGGCGCATGCTTGGTCGAGGTCTTGTCGAACATGTCCTCGATCGCCTTGACGTAGTCGTCCCACTTGTCGCGGTTGCGGAAGTCCTCGTAGGAGAGCTTCCAGCGCTTCAAGGGGTCGCGCAGGCGGTCCTCGAAGCGCTTCAGCTGCTCATCCTTGGTGACGGAGAGGAACAGCTTGACGACGCGGAAGCCCTCGTCGTTCAGCTGCCGCTCGAAGTCGTTGATCTCGCCATAGGCGCGCTTCCAGGCTTCAGGCGCGGCGAAGCCCTCGACCCTTTCCACCAGCACCCGTCCGTACCAGGAGCGATCGAAGATCGCGAGCTGACCCTTGGAGGGCATCCGGGTCCAGAAGCGCTGCAGGTAATGCTGCTTCTGCTCGATCGCATCCGGTGCACCGATCGGCCAGACCTTGAGGCTCCTGGGGTCGAGCGCCCAGGCGATGCGCCGGATCGTGCCGCCCTTGCCGGCGGCGTCCATCCCCTCGAACACGATGACCGCCCGGTCGCCGGTGAAGAGATAGGCATGCTGCGCCCGCTCCAGCTTCTTCTGGAGCTCCGTGAGGCGCACGTCATAGCTCGCCTCTTCCAGCTTCGCGAGGGGCTTCAGCTTGTCGAGGCGGATCTTCTTGGCCATGGCGGTCTCCTTTTCCGCCGAGGCTATCAGAAATTCAGCGCTTTCGCCTGCTTCACGCCGGGGAGGGCCTGGACCTCGTCGATCAGGTGGTTGGGGAGCGCGCCGTCGATCTCCACCAGGGCGATCGCGTCCTGGCCGGGCGCCGAGCGGCCGAGGGCGAAGGTCGCGATGTTGACCTTGTGGTCGCCGAGCAGCGTGCCCAGCCGGCCGATGAAGCCCGGCTTGTCCTCGTTGGTGACGTAGAGCATGTTCGGCCCCAATTCGGCGTCGATCTTGATGCCCTTGATCTCGACCACCCGGGGCCGGTGGTCGGCGAACAGGGTGCCGGCCACGTCGCGACGCCAGCGCTCGCTTTCGACGCTCAAGCGAATGAGGGTGTGGAAGTCACCTTCGCGGTCGGTCTTCACCTCGGAGACCTCGATGTCGCGTTCCTTGGCGACCAGCGGCGCGTTGACCATGTTCACGGAATCGAGCTGCGGCTTCAGCAGCCCCTGCAGCAGGATCGCGGTGAGCGGCCGGGTGTTGAGGCCGGCGACATGGCCTTCGTATTCGACGATCACCTTGCGGATGCCGGTCTCGGTGGCCTGGCCGGCGAAGGCGCCCAATTGCTCGGCGAGCTTCATGTAGGGCCGCAGCCGCGGCGCTTCCTCGACCGTGACCGAGGCCATGTTGATCGCGTTGGTGACGGCGCCGTGCAGCAGAAAGTCCGCCATCTGCTCGGCGACCTGGACCGCGACGTTGAACTGCGCCTCGGTCGAGGAGGCGCCGAGATGCGGCGTGCAGACCACGTTCGGGTTGTTGAACAGGATGTTCGTCTTGGCCGGCTCCTCGGAGAAGACGTCGAGGGCGGCGCCGGCGACCTGACCGGAATCGAGGGCCGCTTTCAGGTCGGCTTCGACCACCAGGCCGCCGCGGGCGCAGTTGATCAGCCGCACGCCCGGCTTGCACTTCGCCAAAGCTTCGGCGTTGATGATGCCGCGGGTCTGGTCGGTCAGCGGCGTATGCAGGCTGATGAAATCGGCACGCTTCAGCAGGGTGTCGAGCTCGACCTTCTCGACGCCGAGATCGACGGCGCGTTCAGGCGACAGGAAGGGATCGAAGGCGATCACCTTCATCTTCAGGCCCTGCGCCCGGTCGGCGACGATCGAGCCGATGTTGCCGCAGCCGACGATGCCCAGCACCTTGGCGTAGAGTTCGACGCCGACGAAGCGCGACTTCTCCCACTTCCCGTCATGGGTGGTGCGGTCGGCCAGGGGGATATGCCGCGCCAGCGCCATCATCATCGCCACCGAATGCTCGGCGGTGGTGATGTTGTTGCCGAAGGGCGTGTTCATCACACAGATGCCGCGCGCGGTCGCGGCCTTGATGTCGATGTTGTCGACGCCGATGCCGGCGCGGCCGATCACCTTCAGGTCCTTGGCCGCGGCGATCACCTCGGCCGTAGCCTTGGTGGCCGAGCGCACGGCGAGGCCGTCGAATCCGGCGATGATCTCGATCAGCTCCTTCGGCTTGAGACCGGTCTTCACTTCGACATCGACGCCGCGATCCTGGAAGATCTGCACCGCTTCCGGGGCGAGCTCGTCGGCGATCAGGACTTTGGGCTTGCTCATGATCAGGCTGCCTTCTCGGTCTTGGCTTTGACTTGCGCGTAGGCCCAATCCAGCCACGGCAGCAGCGCCGCGATGTCGGTGGCTTCCACGGTGGCGCCGCACCAGATCCGCAGGCCCGGCGGCGCATCGCGATAGGCGCCGAGGTCGAAGCCGACGCCTTCCGCCTCGATCGCCGCGGCGAGCTGCTTGGCGACGTCCTGCTGGGCCTCGGAACCCAGTGCACGGAACCAGGGATCGACGATCTTCAGGCAGACGCTGGTGGTCGAGCGGGTCTTCGCATCCTCCGCCAGGAAGGCGGCCCAGGGTGAGCGGGCAACCCAGTCGGAGAGCACCGCGATGTTGGCCTCGGTGCGGCCGATCAGTGCCTTCAAGCCGCCGATCCGCTCGGCCCAGGCGAGTGCATCGAGTTGATCCTCGACGCAGAGCATCGAGGGCGTGTTGATGGTCTCGCCCTTGAAGATGCCTTCCGAGAGCTTGCCGCTCGCGGTCATGCGGAAAACCTTGGGCAGCGGCCAGGCCGGCTTATGGGTGGTGAGGCGCTCCACGGCGCGCGGCGAGAGCGCGATCATGCCATGTGCCGCCTCGCCACCCAGCACCTTCTGCCAGGACCAGGTCACGACATCGAGCCGATCCCAGGGGAGATCCATCGCGAAGGCCGCGGAGGTCGCGTCGCAGATCGTGAGCCCGCCGCGGTCGGCCGGCATCCAGTCGCCGGCGGGGAGGCGCACGCCGGAGGTGGTGCCGTTCCAGCAGAAGACCAGGTCATGCGACCAGTCGATCGCCTTGAGATCGGGCAGGGCGCCATAGGGCGCTTCCAGCACGGTCGCGTTCAACTTCAATTGGCCGGTGATGTCCTTGGCCCAGTCTTTGGAGAAGCTCTCGAAGGCGAGCACGGTGACCGGCTTCGGCCCCAGCAGCGACCAGAGCGCCATCTCGACCGCGCCGGTATCCGAGCCGGGCACGATGCCGATGCGATAGTCGGCGGGCACGCCGAGAATCTTGCGGGAGCGATCGATGACTTCGGCGAGCTTGGCCTTGCCGGGCTTCGATCGGTGCGAGCGGCCGAGCGCCGCGTTTTCGAGGAGGGAGAGAGTCCAGCCCGGGCGCTTGGCGCAGGGCCCAGACGAAAAAAGCGGCCGCTGAGGCCGCCCCGTCGGACGTGTCATCGGCGTTCCTTCCAGAACGATGCGCTCCGGTGGGGGAGCGTGGCCCGCCGCCGATATTCAGGATATTCGCAGGCCTGTCAATTGTGTTTGTCGGCCACGGCGAGATGTACGCAGCCACCCTATCAGGCCAGTGCCGCCGCGATCTCCGCGCTCGAGCGGATCAAGGAAACGCGCGGGAGTGTCTTCTCGATCGCGAATTCATGCAGGCCCGGGCCGACGCTGCTGCACGCATCCTTGGCGACGATGACGGTGTAATTGTTCTGCCAGGCATCGCGGGCCGAGGACTCGACGCCGAAATTGGTGGCGATGCCGCCGAAGATCACGTGGGTGATGCCGCGCCGGCGGAGCTGCAGGTCGAGCTCGGTGCCATAGAACGCGCTCCAATGCCGCTTGGTGAGCCAGAGATCGGGCGCGATCGCCGCGACTTCGGCGGCATATTCCGACCAGTCGGCGGGCAGGCCGCCCGGCGGCAGGATCATCGGCACGTCGGTCTTGCCCTGCGGCCGATCCGCATAGTCGCCGGCAAAGGCAACGCGGACATAGACCAGGAGCGCGCCGGCCTTGCGGCAGTGCTGCGCCAGGGCCGATGTCGTGGCGACCAGGTCCGCGGCGGAATGCGGCGAAAGCGGAAAGCCGAGCGTGCCCTTCTGCACGTCGATGAGCACGAGCGCGGTCGTCTTGGCGTCGAGTGTCAGCATGCTGAGGCCCCGATCCGGATTCGATGGCGAGCTATATGGGTGCGGCCGTCCCGGCGCAACGGTCAAAGCCAAACGGCCGGAGCAGCGCGGCTCCGGCCGTCTTTCGTCCGTCCCTGCGGTCGAAGCTTACTCGGCGGCCTTGGCGAGCGCGGTCGCGCCGGCCTGGAGCTTCGCCGCGATCCTCGCCACGTGCTCGCCCTGAAAGCGGGCCATGCCGAGTTCCTGCTCGCTCGGCTGGCGGCTGCCGTCGCCGCCGGCGATGGTCGAGGCACCGTAGGGCGAGCCGCCCTTGATCTCATCGACGCCCATCTGCGCCTGGCAGGAATAGGGCAGGCCGACCACGGCCATGCCGTGGTGGAACAGCACGGTGTGGAAGCTGGTGATGGTGGTTTCCTGGCCGCCATGCTGGGTGGCGCTGGAGGCGAAGACGCTGCCGACCTTGCCGACCAACGCGCCCTTCATCCAGAGCCCGCCGGTCTGGTCGAGGAAGGTCTTCATCTGCGCCGCCATGTTGCCGTAGCGGGTCGGCGTGCCGAAGATGATCGCGTCATAGTCGCCGAGCTCGTCGACGGTCGCGACCGGCGCCGCCTGGTCCAGCTTGAAATGGTGCTGCTTGGCGATGTCGGCCGGCACCGTCTCGGGCACGCGCTTCACGACGACTTCGGCGCCGCCAACCTTCTTGGCGCCCTCGGCAATGGCCTGCGCCATCTTCTCGATATGGCCGTAGCTCGAATAGTAAAGCACCAGCACTTTGGTCATGACTCTCTCCGGGGAATCTTCTGGGTCGGGAGTTGATATTTCGTCCCGGAGCGAGCCGGTGACAATCGCGCTTGAAGTGATAAGATTGTCAACGCAGACGGAACAATGGCGGAGTTCAAATGGACCAGGTCGCGGCGATGCGAAGCTTCCGCAAGGTGCTCGAGCTCGGCTCCTTTTCCGCGGCGGCGCGCCAGCTCGGGCTTTCCAAGGCCGCGGTTTCCAAGCAGGTCTCGGAGCTCGAGGCCTATCTCGGCGCCACCTTGATCCACCGCACGACCCGCCGGTTGCACCCGACCGATGCCGGCCAGGCTTACTTCGAGAGCGCGGCCTCGCTGCTCGATGAATTGGAGGCGGCGGATGCTGCGGTCCGGCATCTGCAGTCCGAGCCGGCAGGAACCTTGCGGGTCAGCGTGCCCAGCGCCTTCGGCCAGGTCTGTCTTTCCGCCATGCTGTCGGAGCTCTGCCGCCGCCACCCGAAGCTCACCGTCTCGGTCGAGGCGACCGATCGGCTGGTGGACCTGGTGGAGGAGGGGTTCGACGCCGCGATCCGGATCCGTGCGACCCTGCCGGATTCGACGCTGATCGCCAAACGCATCCGCCAGATCCCGATCCATGTCGTGGCCGCGCCCGGCTATCTCAAGGCCCACGGCACGCCGCAGAAGCCGGAAGATCTCGCCCAGCACAACTGCTTCATCTACACCTTGAGCAGCCGACCGTTTGAATGGAGCTTCAAGGGCGCGCGTCAGGTGAAGGTGCGCGGCACCATCCACGCCAATCACGGACATTTGTTGTTGGAGCCGCTGCGCGACGGCGAGGGAATTGCCATGCTGCCGGAGTTCCTGCTGGCGCAGGATCTCGAGAAGGGGACGATCGTGTCAATCCTCAGCAAGTTCCCGACGAATCCGCTGACGCTGTTCGTCGTTTATCCGCCGAGCCGGCATTCCAGCCCGAAGATCCGCGCCCTGGTCGATATCGTCAGCGAGTGGTTTGCCCCCAACCAGACCTGGGAGACCGCGATGGATAAGCCAGCCGCGCGCCGCCGCGCCGCCCTCAAGCAGAGGTAGCGCAACCTCCATGGCGCCTAACGATTCAGTCGCCGCCGCCGATCTGGCGCCGGTCCGGGTCTGGGACCCCTACGTCCGGGCCTTCCACTGGCTGCTGGTGATCGGCATCGTCGCCTCCTGGATCAGCGGCGAGAATGGCTGGATGGAGACGCATTACCAGATCGGCCTCGCCGTCGGCGGGCTGATCCTGTTTCGCATCCTCTGGGGCTTCGTCGGCTCACTGACCGCGCGCTTCACCCAGTTCATCAAGGGGCCGGGCGCGGTCGTCGCCTATATGAAGACCGTGTTCGCGCGCAAACCGTCGCATGCCTTCGGCCACAATGCCGGCGGCGGCTTGATGGTGCTGGTTCTGCTGGCGGCGGTCGGGGTCCAGGCGTGCAGCGGGCTGTTCAACGCCGATGACGTGATTTTCGAAGGGCCATTCTACGACAATGTCTCGGAAGCCACGGCCAAGTTTGCCGGCTTCGTGCACGGGTGGCTGTTCAACATCCTGCTGGCGCTGATCGCGCTGCATGTCCTGGTCATTGCGGTCTATTTCTTCTGGAAGCGCGAGAACCTGGTGCGGGCCATGGTGACGGGCCGGGCTCAGCTTCCAAAAGGAATCGGCGAGGCTGACTTTGCCTCGCCGTTCCGGGCCTTGATCGTCGCCGCGATCGCCGCGGTGCCGCCGATCCTGATCTACGTGCTGAACTAGGTTCTGTACTCATAAAGGGGATTCCCGCGAAGTCGGGATTGTGATTCAAACTCCCTAGACGAAAGGGAGTTTGGTCATGGCTCGCTTTGATTTATCAGACCGGGAGTGGTCGATCATCGCGCCGTTGCTGCCGAACAAGCCGCGCGGCGTGCCACGGCAGGACGATCGCCGGATCCTGAATGGCATCTTCTACATCTTGCGGACCGGTTCACCGTGGCGGG
>NZ_JAYRKD010000030.1:0-73359 GCF_041905885.1 Dongia sp.
GCGCAGCCTCTTCTTCAGCACCGCCTGCTCACCGGCGTTAACCCCATGCAACTGAAAAACACGCTTGGACGTATCCATGCCAACACGGATAAGCTTTTCCACGGACGGCTCCCTTGTTTGAGATCGCACAACGACCTCATTCTGGCACATCGATGCCGTCGGGGGCCGTCCACCCCATCACGAGTTTGCTGCCGTCGCACTGAAGAGAACTCGTGGATGGTCCGCCTTCGCGGACCATGACGAGCTTGAGAGTTACCGCTTCCGTTCCGCCGCGATCGCTTCGATCCGGGCCTTGAGGTCCGGGTGCTGATGCATCAGGCGCTGGAAGTCGGCGCGGTCGAGGACCAGCAGGCGGGTTTCGGTGAGCGCGGCGACGGTCGCATTGCGGGTGGTGTCGAGCAGCAGGCCGACCTCGCCGAAGAACTGACCCTTGGCGAGCTTCACCGGCGGCTCGATTTCGACCTCGACCTCGCCTTCCATGATGAAGAACATCGCGTCGGCCGGCTCGCCGCGGCGCACCACGACCTGGCGCTCCGGCACGATCTGCGGCTTCAGGAGCCGGGCGATGGCGGCGATGCGCGTCGCGTCCAGACCGGTGAACAGGGGCACGCGCGCCACTGCGTTCCAGGTGACGACGAAATCGCGGCGCCGGATCTCGGTCGCGAAGCCGGTGGCCAGGATGCCGGCCGGCACCGCGAACATCGCGATGCCGAGCAACATCACCATGCCGCCGAACAGCCGGCCGAACGGCGTCACCGGCGTCATGTCGCCATAGCCCACCGTCGCCATGGTGACGATGCCCCACCAGAGCGAACGCGGGATCGAGCTGAAGACGGTCGGCTGGGCGCCGCGCTCCAGCAGGTACATGACACCCGAGGCGATCACCAGCAGCACCAGCATCACCAGCAGGGCGGCGGCCAGCGCCCGCCATTCGCTCTTCAGCACGGTCGCGACCAGCGACAAGGCCGGGGTCAGCCGCGAGAGCTTGAACAGCGAGAGCAGCTGGCCGAGCAGCAGGGTATCGGCAAGCTCCGGCATGACCAGGCCGAGCAAGGGCGCCGCCGAGAGCAGATCGACCAGGCCGATGAAGGAGAGCAGGTAGCGCCGCCGGGCATGCGGCAGGTCGGGATCGAGCAAGGGTGCCCGCCAGATCCGCCAGAGATACTCGGCGAGAAACATCACGCCGGCGACCGCCGTGGCGACCTGGCAATCGAACCGCTCGAATGCGGGAAGGTCGGGGAGCGTGACGATCGCGGCGCTGCCGACCGAAAGCAGGATGGCGATGACGAGGCCGACGCGGGCCGGCCAGTTGACCTGGCCGTCCCGCGCGCTGATGTCGAGCAGATGCAGCAGCCTGCCGCGTCCGTCTCCACCCATGGGCATTCTTGCATCCATGGGCCGTCGCTTCCGGCTAACCGCGATTGACGCGGTTGTCGATCAGATCCTTCACCACGTTCGGATCAGCGAGCGTGGAGATGTCGCCGAGGTTGCCATATTCGTTCTCGGCGATCTTGCGCAAGATGCGGCGCATGATCTTGCCGGAGCGGGTCTTTGGCAGGCCCGGCGCCCATTGGACGAGATCCGGCGAGGCGATCGGGCCGATCTCCTTGCGGACCCACTGCACCAGCTCCTTGCGCAGGGCCTCGGTCGGCTCCTCGCCGACCTTCAGGGTGACATAGGCGTAGATGCCCTGGCCCTTGATGTCGTGCGGATAGCCGACCACGGCGGCTTCGGCGACCTTCGGATGCGCGACCAGCGCGCTTTCGACTTCGGCGGTGCCCATGCGATGGCCGGAGACGTTGATCACGTCATCGACGCGGCCGGTGATCCAGTAGAAGCCGTCGGCATCGCGCCGGCAGCCGTCTCCGGTGAAATAGCGGCCCTTATAGGTGCTGAAATAGGTCTCGGCGAAACGCTTGTGGTCGCCATAGACCGTGCGCATCTGCCCCGGCCAGGAATCCGCGATGCAGAGATTGCCCTCGGTGGCGCCTTCCAGCACCTTGCCTTCGGCATCGACGATCAGCGGCTGGATGCCGAACAGCGGCCGCGTCGCCGAGCCGGGCTTCAGCTTGGTGGCGCCGGGCAGCGGCGAGATCAGGATGCCGCCGGTCTCGGTCTGCCACCAGGTATCGACGATCGGGCAGTGATGCCGGCCGACCACGCGGTGATACCAGAGCCAGGCTTCCGGGTTGATCGGCTCGCCGACCGAGCCCAGCAGGCGCAGGCTCTTCAGGCTGCATTTCTGCACCGGCGCCTCGCCCTCGCGCATCAGCGCGCGGATCGCGGTGGGTGCTGTATAGAAGATGTTGACCTGGTGCTTGTCGCAGACCTGCCAGAAGCGCGAGGCGTCGGGATAATTCGGCACGCCCTCGAACATCAGGGTGGTGGCGCCGTTCGCCAGCGGCCCGTAGACGATGTAGCTGTGGCCGGTGACCCAGCCCACATCCGCCGTGCACCAGTAGATATCGCCGTCGTGATAGTCGAAGACCAGCTGGTGGGTGAGCGCGGCATAGACCAGGTAGCCGCCGGTGGTGTGCAGCACGCCCTTGGGCTTGCCGGTGGAGCCCGAGGTATAGAGGATGAACAGCGGATCCTCGGCGTTCATCGGCTCCGGCGCACAGTCGTTGGAGACCTTCGCCGTCTCCTCGTGGTACCAGAAATCGCGGCCGCCCTGCATGGCGACATTGCCGCCGGTGCGCTTCACCACGATCGTGGCCTTGACCGTCGGGCAGGTTTGCAGCGCCTGGTCGACATTGGCTTTGAGCGGCACCTTCTTGCCGCCGCGCAGGCCTTCATCCGCGGTGATGACGAAGTTGGATTCGCAATCCTGGATGCGGCCGGCCAGGCTGTCGGGCGAGAAGCCGCCGAACACCACCGAATGGATCGCGCCGATCCGCGCGCAGGCCAGCAGCGCATAGGCGGCCTCGGGGATCATCGGCAGGTAGACGGTGACGCGATCGCCCTTCTTCACGCCGTGCGCCTTCATCGCATTGGCGAGGCGGCAGACCTGCTCGTGCAGTTCCGCGTAGGTGATCTTCTTGTCGTCCTTGGGATCGTCGCCTTCCCAGATGATCGCGGTCTGGTTGGCGCGCTTGGCCAGGTGCCGGTCGATGCAGTTCGCCGAGACGTTCAGGACACCGTCGTAATACCAGCGGATGCGGATCTCGCCGGTGTAGTCCACGTCCTTCACCTTGGTATAGGGCTTGATCCAGTCGAGGCGCTTGCCCTGCTCGGCCCAGAAGGCTTCCGGGTCGCTGACCGAGAGCTTGTAGGCGTCCTCGTATTGCCGGGCGTTCACCCAGGCCCGCTTCGCCCAATCCTCCGGCACCGGAAATTCAGTCTGGTCGCTCATGCCAATTGCTCCCCATCTCAGGCGCATGAAAGTTCGGCCTTTTGCGGCCGGTTTGATCGATTATCGACGGAATAACCCTGGAAATACAAGCGGTGGGTGCCCCTGGCCTTAACGATTGCTCAACCACAAGCGTGCAGCATGGCTGCGGGAATATACGTAGCGACAATCCGTCGCCGCGGAGACGAGAGACTCAAAGGTCCGACATGAAGGTTCTTTCTATGGGTATCCGCGGCAAGATCGTGCTTGCCGGGATCATCGTCACGTTGCTCGGCATCGGCGGCGCCGGCGGGCTGGCGCTCTGGGGCGCGTTCGACGCGTCGCGCAACGAGGCAAACCGCAGCCTCCTGGCGATCTCCGAAGGCACCGCGCGCCAGGTCGGCGGCTTCATCCAGCCGGCGATCGACATCGCGCAGACCGTCGCCCGGACCGTCGAAGGCGGTCGCGCCAACGGCCTGCCCCGCACCGCAATCCGCGGCCTGGTCACCTCGGTGATCGGCGCCAACAAGCGCTTCGTCGGCGTGACCGTCGCCTTCGAGCCCGACGGCTATGACGGCAAGGATGCTGAGTTCAAAGGCGTGGCGCCGGAGCAGGACGAGACCGGGCGCTATGTCCCCTACTTCTTCAACATGAAGGACGGAACGGTCGGGGTCGAGAAGCTGATCATGACCGTCGAGGCCGGCATCGAAGGCTGGTATCTGACGCCGCTGAAGAATGCCCGCCCGACCCTGACGCCGCCTTACATCTATCCGGTCGAAGGCGTCGATGTGCTGATGGCCACCATCAGCGTGCCGATGCAGGCGGATGGCAAGGGCTTCGGCATCGCCACCGTCGACCTGCCGCTGACCAAGATGTCGGAGACCATCGCCGCCCTGAAGCCGTTCGGCACCGGGCAGGTGATGCTGATCGCCGACAACGGCACCTGGGCCATCAACCCAGATGCGGCGCGGATCGGCAAGACGGTCGGCAAAGACGGCGACGCCGACTTTGCCGGCGATGCCGCGGTCGCCAAGGCCTATAAGAGCTTCATGGACGCCAAGGCGGACCAGCCCACCGTGACGCTAGACGAGACTTCGGGCACATACTTCGTGCTGAGCCCCGTCAGCTTCGACGGACCGGCCGAGAAATGGACCATTGTCGTCTCGGTGCCCGAAGCCACCGTCCTGGCCGACGCCCGTGAGCTCGCCTGGACCATTTTGGCGGTGCTGGTCGCCGCGGCGGTGATCGCGGCGCTGGTCTTCGTGGTGATCGGCTCCCGGATCGCCAAGCCCATCGTCTCGCTCTCCAAGAACACGGCCGCGGTCGCCGCCGGCGACCTGCAGACCGTCGTCACCGGCGCCGACCGCCGCGACGAGATCGGCACCATGGCGCGCACGCTGGAGACCTTCAAGCAGAGCCTTGCCGAGAACCAGCGGCTGCAGAGCGAGCAGCAGGAGATGCTGAAGCGCGGCTCCGAGGAACGGAAGAAGGCGCGCGACGACCTCGCCGCCAGCTTCGAGGCGGAAGTCTCGAAGTCGATCGGCGAGATGGCGACGACCACCCAGCAGATGGCCAAGTCGGCGGAGGCGATGTCCGGCACGGCGCAGGACAACGTCCAGCGCAGCGGCGCCGTCGAGCACACCGCCGGCCAGGTCTCCGACAACGTGCAGTCGGTGGCGGCGGCGGTCGAGGAGCTTGCGGCCTCGATCCGCGAGATCAGCCAGCAGGTCAACAGCTCGAGCTCGGTGGCGAATTCCGCCGCCGACCGGGCGCGCGGCGCGGTCGAGCGGGTCAACGCCCTGGTCTCGACGGCCGAGCAGATCGGCTCGGTGATCACCCTCATCAACGACATTGCCAGCCAGACCAACTTGCTCGCCTTGAATGCGACCATCGAGGCGGCGCGGGCCGGTGAAGCCGGCAAGGGCTTCGCGGTGGTGGCCAGCGAAGTGAAGAACCTCGCCATGCAGACCGCCAAGGCGACCGACGAGATCTCGACCCAGGTGCAGGCGATCCAAGCCTCGACCGGCACCGCGGCGGCGGAGATCTCCGAGATCGCCAAGACCATCGAGCAGATCAACCAGATCGGCGGCACGGTGGCCGCCGCGGTGACCGAGCAGGAAGCCGCGACCGGCGAGATCAGCCGCGCGGTCACCCAGGCCGCGACCGGCACCTCCGAGCTCCGCGGCAACATCCAGAGCGTCGCCGAGACCGCGCGACGCAGCGGCCAGACCGCTTCCGACATGCAGAATGCCGTGTCGCTGGTTGGCCAGCGCTGCGACGAGCTGCAGCTGCGGGTGGATGAATTCCTGAAGCGGGTGCGCGCCGGGTAAGAAGAGTGCGGGCGGCTTAAGCCGCCCGCTCCTTCCCGATCCGATACCAGTCGATGTTGCGGGTCACGATCATCGCCGCCAGTAGGGCGACGAAGAGCGCGACGGTGCCGGCGAGCAAGGCGTAGTCGTCCATCTGCAGCAGGTCATAGATATAGGCCTGCACCGCGGTGAGGATCACCGCGACCGCGTAGCCCAGTTTCCGACTCATGGTGCGCCAGGCGTACCAGGCGATCATCCCGATATCCGCCGCGCTGGCGATGACATAGGCGTGGAGGAAGGCGATATGCTCCGAGAGCGAGAGCAGCAGCAGATAGAAGAGGCAGAGCGCCGCCCCCACCATGAGATACTGGATCGGGTGCACCTTCTTTCCTCCAAACAGGCCGCTGATGAAGATGGTCGCAAAGGTGAGCGCGATCACCAGCACGCCGTATTTCAGGATCCGGTCGGTCTGCTGATGCACGTCGCCGGGCTCGACGAAGGTGACGCCGACGGTGGTGTTCCAGAGCGTCTCCGGATTGGCCTCGCCCAGGCGCCAGGTCGCGGGGAAGCCGCGGGTGAGCGCGCCCAGCGACCAGGTCGCGTCGAAGCCTTGCGCGCCGATGTTCCGCTCATCCGGCAGGCTGCGGCCGGAAAAGTCCGGGTGCGGCCAGTCCGACTTCAGACTGACGCGCGTCACGTCGGCGATCGGCGCGAAGCGCAAAGCCGAGCTGCCGCGGAAGTCGATCGCGATCGAAAAGCCGACCGGCTTGGCCAGGTCGAGGGTGCTGAGTGACGCCGCCAAGGCGAGGCTGCTCGAAAGCCCGGCATCGCGCTGCAAGGCATCTTCCGCGACCGGCGCCTGGTCGGCGACGGCGATGGTCATGCTGCGGATGGCGGACGGATCGGCGATGCCGATCAGGAGCCTGGCGGCGCTCCAGTCGATCATCTCCGGCGCCACGTCGGCGCGCGGCTTCGAAAGACCGGCGAAGTCGCCGGTGAGGTGCGCGGTGCCGCCATAGACCAGCACCTCGTAGATGCTTTTCGCGCGGCGCTCCGCCTTCACGTCGGTCGCGATCTCCAGATGCTTCGGCAGGAAATAGAGCTGGCTGGTGCCGAGACGCGGCGTGCCCGACGCGGCATCACCGGCCTCGCTGACATAGCGGTAGGGCACGACCAGGATCGGCCCCAGGATGGTCTGCGGCCCGCCCCATTGGCTGGTGATCTCGGAATCGACCTCGAGCTTGCGGTTATCGCGCTCATAGACCAGGCCCTCGATCATGTTCAGCGGGATGAGCAGCACCAGCATCAGCAGGCCGAGGAAGACGGCGCGCTTGGTTGCTTCGAATCCGGCGGTGCCGAGGCCGAAGCTGCGGTGCCACGGTTGGCGCGGCTTTGCATTCTCCTGACGCGGAATGTCAGGGTGTTGGTCGCTCATCGTCTTTCCCCTCTTGCTCGGGTCTGTCCCCAGGAGGCAGGTTGCGGGTCCAAGTCGTTCCGCGCGCGGCGGAACTAAGGCGAAACCGGGGAAAACCGGGTGCCGCATCATGACGGAGATCTGAAATGGCCAGCCAAGCCGAGAAAGCCGAGACCTTCCGCAAGCTGCATGCGAGCGGCACTTTCGTCATTCCCAATCCCTGGGACATCGGCTCGGCGAAGCTGCTGGAAGCCTGGGGCGCCAAGGCACTGGCTACCTCCAGCGCGGCCTTCGCCTTCACCCTTGGCAAGGCCGACGGCGACAACGTCGTCAGCCGCGAAGCGACCCTGGCGAATTACGGCGCCATCGCCGCGGCGACCGACCTGCCGGTCAGCGCCGACCTGCAGGGCTGCTTCGGCCGCGATCCCAAGGTGGTTGCCGAGACCATCCGCCTCGCCGGTGAGGCGGGCCTCTGCGGCGGCTCGGTCGAGGATGCGGTCGGCGAGATCCTCGATCTCGGGCTGGCGCGGGAGCGCGTCGCGGCGGCAGTCGAAGCCGCGCGGGCGATGAAGTTCCCCTTCACCTTGACCGCGCGGGCGGAGAATTTCCTCTGGGGCAAGAAGGATCTCGCCGACACGATTCTGCGGCTGCAGGCCTTCCAGGAAGCGGGCGCCGACGTGCTCTACGCACCGGGCCTCGCCACCGAGGCCGAGATCACGAGCGTGCTGAAGTCGGTCGATCGCCCGATCAATGTGCTGGTCGGGATGGGCGCCCAGCCGCTGACCGTCGCCGACTTCACCCGTCTCGGCGCGCGACGCCTGAGCGTCGGGAGCAGCCTCTACACCGCCGCCATGGGCGCGTTCCAGCACGCTGCCAGAACGCTGCTGGAGAAAGGCATCGTCGATTACGGCAAACCGATGCCGTTCGGCGATCTGCAGAAGGCGTTCGCGGCGAAGTGACGACCTGCTCTTAACTCCCGCCCCCAAGATGGGGGCGGGGAATCTTGTGAAGTGGACTGCGGCTGCAGACGGCCCTTACTTCACCCCGCCCATCTTGCAGACCTGCTTCCACTCGGCGGCGGTCACCGGCTGCACCGAGAGGCGGGAGTTCTTCACCAGCACCATGTCCTTCAGGGCCGGCGTCGCCTTGATTTCCTTCATCGAGACCGGGGTCGGCACCGCGGCCACGGGCTTCACCTCGACCATCCCGAACTTCTCGGTCTTGTCGGTCGGGTCGAGGTGGTACTCCTTGGCGATCTCCATGATGCCGACGATCTCGAGGCCCTCGTTGGAGTGATAGAAGAAGGCGCGGTCGCCCTTCTTCATCTTCTTCATGTTGGCCGAGGCCTGGAAGTTGCGCACGCCGGTCCAGCCGGTCTTGCCGTCCTTGTTGAGCTGTTGCCAGGAATAGGCGGTAGGCTCGGACTTCATCAGCCAGTATTGCATCGCGGCTTCTCCTACTTCGGGAAGGCTTTCTTGACGCCATGGACGGAGACCGACTGGAACAGGCCGGCCTTGGCGTAGGGGTCGTTGGCCAGGAACTTGTCCATCTCGGCGCGGTCGGCGACCTCGAGCACCAGCAGGCTGCCGATCATCGCTTCGCCGTCTAGCAGCGGACCGGCGAAGAGCAGCTTGTCGTTATACGAGGTCAGATACTCGACATGCTTCGGCCGGTTGGCCATGCGCACGTCGATGGCGCCGGGCTTGTCGAGGCAGTAGGCCATGAATTGCATCTGGGTGATCTCCTTCGTTAAGCCTTCACGCCCGCGCCGCGCAGCGCAGGGGCGTCGTTGTCCAGGGGCCAGCGCGGGCGCGGGGCGAAATCCAGCGCGCTCGTCTCGCCGCGCTTCAGATGCTCGATTCCGGTCCAGGCGATCATCGCGGCGTTGTCGGTGCAGAGCGCGATCGGCGGCGCGACCAGCGGGAGATTTCCTTTCGCCGCGGTTTCGGCGAGACGCTTGCGCAGGCGCGCATTCGCCGCGACGCCGCCCGCCACCACCAGCGCGGTCATGCCCGGCGCGGCCGCGATGGCGCGCTTCACCCGGTCGGCGACCGATTCCGTCACCGCGATCTCGAAGCCGGCGGCGAGATTGGCGACGGTCTCGGGCGAAAGCGGCCGCAGCGCCTCGACGCGCTGGCGCAGAGCGGTCTTCAGGCCACTGAAGGAGAAATTGCAGTCGGGCCGGCCCAGCATCGGCCGCGGCAAATCAAGCACCGGATCTTTGGCAGCTTCGGCGGCGCGCTGGATCGCCGGGCCGCCGGGATAGCCGAGACCGAGCAGCTTCGCCGCCTTGTCGAATGCCTCGCCGGCGGCGTCGTCGATGGTGGCGCCGAGCCGGCGATAGCTTCCGATGTCTTCCACCACCAGCAGCTGGCAATGGCCGCCGGAGACCAACAGGAGCAGATAGGGGAAGGCGACGTCGTCGGACAGTCGCGCGCTCAAGGCATGGCCTTCGAGATGGTTGACCGCATAGAACGGCTTCTTGTGCACGGCCGCGATCGCCTTGGCCATTGTGACGCCGACGATGACCCCGCCGATCAGGCCCGGCCCGGCGGTCGCGGCGATGCCGTCCAGATCGGCGAAGCCCAGCCCGGCCTTCTTCATGGTGGCTTCGATCAGGGGACCGAGATGCTCCAGATGGGCGCGGGCGGCAACTTCGGGCACCACGCCGCCATAGGGCTTATGTTCGTCGAGCTGGGAGAAGAGTTCCTCGGCCAAAATGCGACGCCGGTCGTCCACCAAAGCGGCGGCCGTTTCATCGCAGCTCGATTCAATGCCCAGAACGATCATAAAGGCTTGATTCCAGAGGTTCCGACGGAGGTTGCAATACGGCATCCCGCCCGGCTAGAAAGGCGCCATTCTTCGCGATGAAGCGGGCGCGGCGCAAGTTATGGCGGTTTCCGGATTGGTGATCAACATCGGCACCCGCGGCAGCCCGCTGGCTTTGGCCCAGGCGGAGCTGACCAAGGCCGGCCTGCTGGCGGCTCATGCCGAACTCCGGCCCGAAAACGTCACCATCGTCCCGATCAAGACTACCGGCGACCAGGTCCAGGACCGGACCTTGAGCGAGATCGGCGGCAAGGGCCTGTTCACCAAGGAGATCGAGGAGGCCCTCATCGACGGCCGGATCGATCTCGCGGTCCATTCCATGAAGGACATGCCGACCTTCCTGCCGGCCGGCCTCGTGATTGCCGCGATGCTGGAGCGCGAGGACCCGCGCGACGTGCTGATCTCGCCGGTCGCCGACAGCATCGCGAACCTGCCGCAAGGCGCCGTCGTCGGCACCGCCTCCCTGCGGCGGCAGGCCCAGTTGCTGGCGCTGCGGCCTGATCTCAAGGTGCAGCCCCTGCGCGGCAATGTCGGCACCCGGCTCGACAAGCTCGCCCGCGGCGAGGCGGCAGCTACCTTGCTGGCGCTGGCCGGCCTGAAGCGACTCGGGCGGGCCGATGCGGCGACCGCGATTCTGTCCACCGACGATTTCCTGCCCGCCGTCGCCCAGGGCGCGATCGGTCTCGAGATCCGCGCGAACGATCCGCGCGTCGCCGCCCTGGTGGCGCCGCTCGATCACCCGCTGACCACGATCGCCGTCACCGCCGAGCGCGCCATGCTGGCGGTGCTGGACGGTTCCTGCCGCACGCCGATCGCGGCGCATGCGGAGGTCTTCGGAACCCAGCTCCGACTCCGGGGCTTGGTGGCACTTCCGGACGGCACCGAGTCGCATTTCGCCGAAGACAGCGGCAATGCCACGCTGGAAGGCGCTGCGGCGCTTGGCCGCGCGCTGGGCGAAAAGCTCAAGGCGCTGGCGGGGCCGAACTTCCTGGCTTAGGCTTCCGGCTGAAATACTCCGACCCGTCGGGGACAGAGGGATTACCATGCATGCATTGATCACCCGGCCGTTGGAAGATGCGAAGCCGCTGGCGGAGCTTCTGGCCGGCCGTGGCGTCGAATGCACGGTGGAGCCGCTGCTGGAGATCGCGCCGCTCGCCGATGCGGCGATCGATCTCGACGGCGTGCAGGCCCTGCTCTTCACCAGCGCCAATGGGGTGCGCGCCTTCGCCGCCAAGAGCTCGCGCCGCGACCTGAAGGTGCTGACCGTCGGTGACGGTTCCGCGACAACCGCCCGCGAGGTCGGTTTCAGCGATGTGACCGCGGCCGGCGGCGATGTCGAAGCCTTGGCCGCCCTGGTCATCGCCAAGCTCGATCCCAAGGCCGGGCCGCTGTTCCATGGCGCCGCCTCGGTGCTGGCCGGCGACCTCCAGGGCAAGCTCGAGGCCGCCGGATTCACCTTGCGCCGGGTCGTGCTCTATGAGGCCAAGACCGCGACCACGCTGACGCATGAAACGCGGATGAACCTGGCGCTGGGCGGCGTCGATATGCTGCTGCTGTTCTCGCCGCGCACCGCCCGCACCTTCGCCGAACTCTGGCGCAAGGCCGATGCGCCAAGCCTCGGCAAGACCACCGCATTGTGCCTCAGCGCCGCGGTCGCCCGCGAGATCGCCGATCTCGGCTGGCTGCGGATCGAGACCGCGGCGAGTCCGGACCAGTCGGCGATGCTGGCGCTGGTCGAGGCCGAGATCGAGCGCCGCAGCCCGGCGGTCGAAGTGCTGCCGCCGAAAGCCGAAGCCGCGAAGGAAGCGCCGCGCGTCGAGGAAAGCATGCAACAGAATTTCACGCCGCCGCCGCTCTACAACCCGCCGCCGCCGAAGGAAAAGTCCGGCGGGGTCTTCGCCGGCATCGTGGCCGGGTTGATAGCCGGCGCGGCGGCGGCCGTTGCAGCCGTCTATACGCAGCCCTACTGGCATCCACAGGAACAGGCGGCGCCCGCGCCAGATCAAAGCGCGGAACTCGCCGCGCTGCAGTCGAAGATCGATGCCTTGGCGCAGAGCAGCGCCGGTGGCGGTGTCAGCGCCGAGGCGGTCAATGCCGCGGTGAATGACGTCAAGGCGGCAATCGCGCTGGAGATCGCCGCCGCCACCGACCGGATCGGCAAGCTGGAGCAGAGCGTCAACACCCTGGCGCAGGCGCCGGCGACCGCGGCGCCGACGATCGATCTGCAGCCGCTGCAGGACCGGATCGCGCAATTGGAATCCAAGATCGCCGACGCGCAGCAGGCGCAGGCGGCGCCGAGCGCGCCGGCCGGTTCGGATCTATCCGGCGATGTCGCAGCGCTGAAGTCGGCCAATGACGCGCTGACCCAGCAATTGAACGCCGCGCGCGACGAGATCAAGGCGCTGCAGGCACAGCAGAGCGAACTCTCCGGCACTCTCGGCAAGATCGCGGCGCAGCCGGCCGGCGTCACGCCCGCCGAGCAGCGGCGTACGGCGGCGGTGGTCGCCCTGAGCGCGCTGCGCGGCGCCCTGCCGCTCGACAAGCCCTATGACGTGAGCCTGAAGGCGATCGACGATCTGGCGGCGGCCGACGCCGATCTCAAAGGCAAGCTCGCGCCGGCGCTCGATCCATTGCGGCCGCTGGCGGCCGACGGCGCGCCGACCCTGGCGCAATTGCAGGCCAGCCTGCCGACCAAGGCCATCGCGGATGCCGCCAATGCCGAGACGACCGCCGACGCGGTCGGCGCCGAGCCGGGCTGGTCGGAGCGGTTGATCAATCGTCTGTCGGAAGCGGTGACGGTGCGGCCGGTCGGCGAGAATGCCGAGGGTGACGGGCCGCTGGCGCATCTCGCGCGGGGCGAGGCCAAGCTCAAGGCCGGCGATCTCGCCGCTGCCGCTGCCGAGATCGGCGCGCTGCAGGGCAAGGCGGCGGATGCCGCCGCCGCCTGGCTGAACGGCGCCAAGGCCCGGCTGGCGCAGGATCAGGCGAGCAACGCGCTCGACCAGACCGCGACGGCTTTGCTGGCACCTGCATCCGGACCGGAACAGTGAGCGCGCCCTCAGCATGACCCTCGGCCGCACTGTCTGGTTCTTCGTCAAGATCGCCATCGTCGTGGCCGCCGCCGTCTGGCTGGCGGACCGGCCGGGCCATGTCTCGATCGAATGGCTCGGCTACAACATCGACCTCGCGGTCGGCACCGCGCTGGCGCTGCTGGTCGTCTTCATCCTGGTTCTTTATCTGCTCTGGCGGCTCTGGCATATCGTCACCCATGCGCCGACCGGCTTCGCGCTGTTCCGCCGCAACCGGCGCCAGGCCAAGGGCTTCAAGGCGCTGACCCGCGGCCTGGTCGCGGTCGCGGCCGGCGACGCCGCGGAGGCGAAGCGGCTGTCGCGGACCGCGCATGGCCTACTGGATCATTCGCCGCTGACCCTGCTTCTGGCAGCGCAGGCCGCACAGATGGAAGGCGACGAGCATGCCGCCGCGCGCTATTTCGAGGCGCTGTCGAAGAATCCCGAGGCGGCGCTGCTGGGCCTGCGCGGGCTGACCACGGCGGCCTTGAAGCGCGGTGACGAGACCGCGGCGCTGACCCATGCGGAAGCCGCGCTGCAATCGCATCCCCATGCCGACTGGGCGGCGGAGACGGCGCATCGCCTGCAGGTCAAGCACGGCAAACCGGCGGAAGAGAGCCTGAAGGCGCTGGTGCGCGCCGGCGTCATGACCGCGAAGGAAGGCCAGCATCGCCGCGCCGTGCTGCTGGCCGAGCGCGCACGGCTGCATCTACTGCCGGAGACGACCGATGCCGATCACGACGCCGGGCTGCGCTCGGCCCGGGAAGCGCTCAAGCTCGACAGCGCGCTGGTTCCGGCGCGGCTGATCCTGGCCAACCTGCTGCTGCGCATGAGCAAGAAGCGCGAGGCGCTGAAGCTGATCGAGCAGGACTGGGATTCCAACCCGCATCCGCTGCTGGCCCGCGCCTATATCGAGGCCGAGCCCGGCGAGCGTCCCGCCGAGCGCATGAAGCGGCTGGAACGACTGCAGCGACAGAACCCGAATCATGTCGAGACCCATCGCGCGCTCGGCATGGCGGCGCTGGCCGCCGGGCTCTGGGGCGATGCGCGGCGGCACCTGGAGAAGCTGGTGGCGGCCGAGCGTGCCGGCGATGGACTGAGCTACGGCACCTGCCGTGCCATGGCGGCGCTGGAAGAAGGCGAGCGGCCGGATCCCCGCAACACCCAGGCGGCGGTCCGGCAATGGCTGGATGCGGCGGCCGAGGCGCAGCCGGACCCCGCCTGGATCTGCTCGGTCTGCGGGCATCCCGGCGAGGCCGGTCCCGCTTCCGGCCATTGGCAGGCGGTCTGCCCGCATTGCTCCGGCATCGACAGCTTCCGCTGGCAGCGCCCGGTCCTGCCCAGCGCCAATATCCTGCTGGTCCCGGCCCCGGCTGCGGCGCCGGCCGAGCCCGCCCCGGAACCGACGCTGCCCGAAGTCGCGGCGCCGCTGCCGGCCCCGGAAGCCTCGATTCCGGCACAGAAATCCGCACCGGAAACCGCCCCGGCCGGGCTCGAAAAACGGCTGGAAACCCAACTGGCTCCGTCGGTTGACGCCGCCCGGTTGATCAACTAGCTTCCGGCCGCGCCGCCGGGAATTGCCCGGGTGGCCGCTCCTGGAGTGCCGTAGTAGCTCAGTGGTAGAGCATCCGCTTCGTAAGCGGGCGGTCGGGGGTTCAAATCCCTCCTACGGCACCACTTCCCATCCGCCGGCTAATACATCGCCTTGATGGCGGCGAGCTCGGTTTCGAGCTGCCGGACGTCATCCCGTTGCAGGGCGCGCTCGAGCGCCGGCAGGTTCGCGGCAATCAGGGCGCCGGTGATTGCAAAGAATCGATCCGCGTCGGTCTCGGGCGTCGGCTTGCCCGTGGCCCCGAGCAGCGCCGCGGCGCAGGCGATGGCGAGGATGGCGACATTCGGATCCCTGGTGGCGCTCAACACGGATTTCGGGTCGATCGCACCGGCTTCGGCAATCGGCGCGGCGCGGACCAGGGCGATCAGCGCGCCGGTCATCAAAGCGGCGTCCGCTTGCTCCGCGGCGCCGAGCATACGGCGCGCGGCATCGATCCGGTTTTCCAGCACCAGGAAGGGCGGCTTGCTGTAACGCTGCAGCAGCTGAAGCGCCGCCCGGCGGAAATAGGCATTGAACACCGCATTGGCGGTGAAGCTGTGGCCCGAAGTCGCGGCGGCGAGATCGCGCATCAGGCTGCGGTCGAAGGGCGACGGGTGGATGTCCCGCGGCAGGAGCACCGTCGCCGCGTCGCGCGACGTGGCCATCACCTTCTCGGCGAGCCGCGCGTTCTGGGCGATGAAGCCGGTGATCAGCGCGGTCGGCGCGTCGGTCGGCAACAGCCAGGCGGCGCGCTTGGCGACTTCGCCGGGCGCGGCGGGATCGTCGGCGGAAGCGAGCTCCTGCACCAGATAATGCGCTGTCCTCAAACCGTCACGCGCGCTGGCCGCGACACTGACCGCATGGGCGCCGAGGGAGAGGGGAATCCGTGGCAAAAAGGTCATGGCCCCGATTCATCCCGGGCCGGCGCGCATTGTCAAGACGCGGCAGGCCGCTAAGATGGCGGAAGAACACGTGGGAGGAACCATGCTGACTCCAGTGCAGCCGGAGATGGGCAAAGCGGCCGGTCTCGCCGAACGCGCCCTGCGCTTCCGCACCATCGCCGCCGCCTTCCACCGCAATGCCGCGCTGCTCTTCGGCGGCAGTGCGTTCCGCTTCGAGATCGACGACGAGGCCCTGGCGCGGGCGTTCAGCGCATGGCGGCGCAGCTTCGACGCGGTCAAGGACCAGGTCGAGACCGACCGGCGCGATCTGCTGATCTTCTCCGGCGGGCTGCTGCTGAAGGAGCTGTTCCGGCATTCTCCGATCGCGATCCGGCATCGCGGCGTCGCGGTCCTGAAGAGTTTCCCGCAAGCGATGACCGCCTGGCCGGAGGGCTATGTCTATGCAAGCACCTGCCTCGCGATGACCGCGGCGGTGATCGAGCAGGAAGGGCTGGCACCACTCGCGCCCGACACCGAAGAGGATCGGTTCTGGACCTCCTTCCGCGAGAACGTGAAGGAAGATGCGACCACGGCGATCGGCTTCTTCGATCTGCTGTGCGGCGTCACGCCGAACTGGGAGCTGCCTTTGCAGCGGCGCGTTCCGGTTCCAGGCTGACCAGATCCCTCTCCCAGCCGAACACGCTGCGGCCGCCGAGCATCGGCGACCGCGCGCGCTCGTTCGCGATGAAGGAATCGACGCTCGGGCCTGAGACCAATCCCTCAAGTTTGCGCGCTTGATCGTCGAGCCGCTGCAGGGCGCCGAGTTCTTCGTCGCGGCCGAGCTTGGCCCGCTGCACCGCGTTCTTCAGGATCCGCAGAGTCTCGTCATAGACCTTGAGCGGCACCGGATAGGGATGTCGGTCCTTGCCGCCATGGGCGAGGCTGAAACGCGCCGGATCGGCGAAACGGCAGGGCGCGCCATGCACCACTTCGGCGACCATGGCCAATGCCTGCACCGTCCGTGCGCCGACGCCGGGCGTGAGCAGCAATTGCGGGAAATCCGTCGGGCCGCGATCCGCCGCGGCAGCCAAGGTCGCGTGCAGGCGGCGGCCGATGATGTCTTCGGCGCGCACGTCGTGATGCGCGGGCATGACCAGGTAGGGCAGCTGGCCCTGCGCCGGCGTCCGGCCTTCGAGCTTGGCGATCTCGAGGGCGATCTTGTCGGGGCCGAGATCGGCCAGCATGTCGACCTGAGCCGTGCGCGAAGCGGCGGCGCGGTGGTCGGCAAGGTTCACGATAGCGCCCTGGCTGCGGCCCTCGATCGCCGCATGCGGGTCATCGACGAAGCTGGTCAGCCCCTCCGAGAGCCAGTGGTAGCGCCGCGCGAGGTGCGTGCCGCCGTTCATGCCCTGCTGCACCACGGTCCATTGTCCGTCGGCCGCCAGCACGAAGCCGTGCAGATAGAGGTCGAAGCCGTCCTGAAGCGCCGCGCTGTCGATCTTGGCGACCAGACGGCTGGTGCGGGCGAGCGCGGCACCATCGACGCCGATCCGCATGCCGATCGCGGTCAGCTCCTGGGGCGTGCTGCGGGAATGGCTGCCGCGGCCGCCGCAGACATAGAGGCCAAGCTCGTTCTGCCGCGGAGCGAGGCCGCGTTTCAGCGCGCCGATGACGCTGGTGGTAATGCCGGAGGAATGCCAGTCCATCCCCATGACTGTGCCGAAGGACTGGAACCAGAAGGGATTGGCCAGCCGCCGCAGGAACTCGGTCCGGCCGTAATGCAGGATGATCGCCTCGGCGATGACGGTGCCGAGCTTGGCCATCCGCGCCGCCAGCCAGGGCGGAACGCGGCCATTGTGCAACGGGAGATCGGCGATGCCGGCGCGTCGGGCCATGGTCCGATCCTAGGCCAGGAACATAAATAGAACAAGCAAAAGCCTTCCGGCCTTGCCGAGGATTGAGCGACACTCGCGCCCGATCAGCGATTCGGTGGGAGAAGAAGCGTGAGCATTGCACCCTTCGGCGAGGCCGACGGCAAACAAGTCCAGGAAATCCGGTTGAAGTCCGCCGCCGGTGCGGAAGCTTCGATCATCAGCTTCGGCGCGAGTTTGCGCGACTTCGTGGTGCCGCTGGCCAATGGGCAGAAGCGGCGCGTGGTGCTGGGCTACGAGACGCTGGACGGTTACCGGACCGGCCATGCCTCGATCGGCGCGACCTGCGGCCGGGTCGGCAACCGCATCGCCAACGGGCACTTCACCCTGGCCGGCAAGTCTCACCAGCTCGCCAAGAACGAGAACGGCAAGACGCATCTCCATGGCGGCAATGTCGGCTATGCGAAGAGGGTCTGGGACGTCGCCGATCACAACGAGAGCAGCGTCACCTTCCGCCTGCATTCGCCGGCGGGCGAGGAGAACTATCCCGGCAACCTGGAGGTCTTCTGCATCTATCGCCTGCTGGAGCCGGCAACCATCCGGGTCGAGATGACCGCGACCACCGACGCGCCGACCCTGGTCAACATGGTGAACCACTCCTACTTCACCCTGGCGGAGAATGCGGAGATCTGGGACCACAAGATGCAGGTCGCCTCGGGGTTCATCACCGCGCTCGACCCCGATCTCATCCCGACCGGGGAGATCGTGAGCGTCACCGATACGCCCTACGACTTCCGCAAGCTGCGGCCGATCCGGCATGGGCAGGGCAAGCCCTTCGATTACGATATCAACTTCGTGCTCGACACCTTGCCGCCGGTCGGTGAGAGCGGCGATGTCGCGGTCAAGGTGGTGTCGCCGACCGGCGACCTGACCCTGGAATGCGCGACCAACGAGCCGGGTATGCAGCTCTATACCGGGGCGGTGGTGCGGCATACCGCGCCGGGCGTTGCCGGGCAGAAGCATTTCCCGCATGCCGGCTTCTGCCTGGAGGCGCAGCGCTTCCCCGACGCGATCCACAACCGGCATTTCGCGCAGGCCACCTTGCTGCCCGGCGAGGTCTATCGCCAGGTGACGGAATACCGCTTCAGGTAGCTCGCCTTCGATGCTGATCACCTGGTATCCACCGCCGCTGCCGGGCCTCGGTCGCGACGCGCCCGGCAGCGCCAATGGCTATCTCCGGCGGCAATGGCTCCGCGGCGCCTGGCGGCGCGGCACTTGGGTAGACCGGCTGAGCTTCGTCGCCGCGATCATTCTCTGGTGGCCGAGCACGATCCTGCATGCGGCCTATCTGGCGCTCCGATTGGGAACCAGCCGTGCCAAGACCAGCGGCAAGTCACCGTTCCGGCAGTTCCTGGAGCAGATCGCGGTGGCGGCGCAATGGATGGTGCCGCCGCTCTGGTACTACACCTTCGAGTTCCACGACGATGAACGCCGGGCCCATGCCGGGGATTACTTGCAGCGGGTCCAGGTGAAGCCCTTCATCTATCGCTGGCTGGTCGACCGCAAGCAGCGCCGGGACAAGAACGTGCCCTTCGCCAGCAAGGTCCATTTCTCCAAGCTCTGCCGCGAGCGCGGCTTGCGCGCCGGCACTGTGATCGCGATCGTGGGGCCGAAACATATCGACTTCACCGACCCGGCGATGACCGCTTTTCCGCCGCGCGATCTCTTCGTGAAGATCAAGCTCGGCCGCGGCGGCCGCGGCGCGGAAAGATGGAACTATGCCGCCGGCACCTACCGCGACGGCGAAGGCCGCAGCCTCAGCGCCGCCGAGCTTGGCGAGCATCTGAAGCGGCGCGCCAAGCTGGAAAAGCGGGTGGTCGAATATTGCCTCACCAATCACAGCGACCTCGCCGATCTGACGACCGGAGCGCTGGCGACCGCGCGGATCCTGACGCTGCGTAACGAGAACGGCGGCATCGAGGCGACCCATGCGGTCTTCCGCATGCCGCAGCGACCGGGCGCGCTGGTGGACAATATCCACGCCGGCGGCATCGCCGCGGCGGTCGAGCTCGCGACGGGAAAGCTCGGCCGCGCCACCGATCTCGGAGTCAGCACCGATTCCGCCTGGCACGCGCGGCATCCGGCCACGGGTGCGGCGATCGAGGGCCGCGTCCTGCCGCACTGGCCCGAGGCGCTGGACCTGGTGAAACGGGCCCATGATCTGATCGGCGACCGGGTGGTGGTCGGCTGGGACGTCGCGATCCTGGAGGACGGGCCCTGCCTGATCGAGGGCAACGGCAAGCCGGATGTAGACCTGATGCAGCGCCCGCACCGTGCCGGGCTCGGCAATTCACGCTTCGGCGCGCTGCTCCGCCATCACCTTGAGAAGGCGCTGGCCGGCGACGCCAGCAACGGGCGCCGGCCCGATCAGTTCGGGACCTTCAATCGTTAGAAGTCCCAGCTGCGGTCGAGCCAGTAGTCGATCTTCCGCCCGCGGCCGATGTTGAATATCTTCGCGAGCTTGCGGGTCAACCGGCCGAGCCAGTCGTTGCGCTGCATCAGGGTCGGCGTCGGCTTCTTGCTGACGACCAGGGCGATCAGCTCATCGCGCTCGGCGGTGTTCAGCAAGTTCCGCTCCTGCATGGTCTCGATGAACCAGAGCGCCTCGTCGAGGCAGCGGTGCAGGATCAGGATCAGCAGGTATTTAAGGCACCAGGCGCGGTCGCCGCGGGCCAGCACCTCTTCCGCCGGGCGGAAGTAGAGCGCGTCGCCGGCAACCAGGCGGCAGGAGATGTCGCGGCGGTTGCGCGAGATGTTGAGATACTTCCGCAGATACCCATTCTCGAGCTCGTCCCGGATCCGGTAGCGCCGGTCGGGCAGCAGGTCGAACAGCTCGAAGCCGCGACCCTTCATGAAGGCGTCGATCTCGCCGAACAGCGGCTGGCCGATATAGTATTCGATGAACTCGACCTCAACCTGCAGCGCCAGCAGGTCCGACCAATGCTTCTCGGACATCGACTTCAGCACGTCGAGCTCGGCGCCCTGGATGTCGAGCTTGATCAGGTTCGGGTTTGGCCGCTGGTGCTGGTCGAGGCATTCGCTGATCGCCATGACCTCGATATCGACCGTCTTCACCAGCTTGCCGTATTGGTGCTGCGCGTAGCGCGCCATGATCTCGGGATTGGGGGGATAGAGCGAAGAGCTGGACGGCTTCTTCAGCACGTAGAGCTTGGCCGGGCCGGTCTTGGCGCCCAGCCCGACCGCATACCAATGCTCGCCCGGGCGGTTGGCGGCCTTTTCCTTCTCACAGGCCACCGGATCGGGCTCGAAACACTCGGTCTCCATCAGGGACTTGTAGACCAGCCAGCCCCGCTGCACGCCGCCGCGGGCCCCGACGTCGATGCATTTCAGCGTATCCGCCGCGAGGGTGCGAGAGAGGAGATCGGTCATATCCAGGCTTTCCCGTGGAAAGCCCAGGGAGTTAATTGAGTGGGGCCGGTTCGTCAATAAGCCGGTCTTGAATGAGACATACTGGCGCAAATGGGCGGTTTCCTTGACAATTCCGCCCCTCGGCCCTATCCAGGCCGGCATTCCGGCCTTGCCCGGCAGCGACTGGATTTTTCAGCCTTCATGCCTTTCCGACTGATCGCTCGCCTCGACATCAAGGGTCCCAATCTCGTCAAGGGCATCCATCTCGAAGGACTGCGCGTCCTCGGCCGTCCGGCCGCCTTCGCGCGCAAGTATTACGAGGACGGGGTCGACGAGCTCTTCTACCAGGATGCGGTCGCCAGCCTTTATGGCCGCAACAGCCTGCTGGAGATCGTCAAGGAGACGGCGCGGGAGATCTTCATCCCGCTCTGCGTCGGCGGCGGGATCCGCACCCGACAGGACGTCTACAACGTGCTGCGCGCGGGGGCCGACAAGGTCGCGATCAACACCGCGGCGATCGAGCGGCCGGAGTTCATCAAGGAAGTCGCCGAGGAGTTTGGCTCCTCGACCATCGTCGCCGTGGTCGAGGCGATCCGCCAGCCCGACGGCGGCTATCTCTGCTTCACCAATTGCGGCCGCGAATATACCGGCGTGGAATCGATCGCCTGGGCCAAGCGCCTGGGCGAGCTCGGCGCCGGCGAGATCGTGGTCACCTCGGTCGATCGCGAAGGCACCGGGCGCGGCTTTGACGTCGAGCTGACGCGGCGCATTTCCGAGGTGGTGCCGATCCCGGTCATCGCCCATGGCGGCTGCGGCTCGGTGAAGCATGCGCTGGACGTGGTGCAGACCGGCCGCGCGGACGCGATCGCCCTCGCCTCGATGCTGCATTACGACGCGGTGAAGAAGATCCCGGTCGATCTCAGGGAATTCGAGGACGAAGGCAATACCGAGTTCCTGCGCCATCATCGCCAGGACGGGTTCAAGCTGGTCGCCAGCACGACCATGCAGGACCTGAAGGCAAAGCTCGCGGCCGGCGGCGTCCAGCCGCGGGTGACGGAAGCGGCCGCCTGATGTCGAAGAGCCCGAAAGTCGCCATCATCGATTTCGATCTCGGCAACCTGTTCAGCGTGGCGCAAGCCTGCCTGAAGGCCGGGATCGACGCCGCGATCACCACCGACCCGAAGGCCGTCGCCGCGGCCGATGCGCTGATTCTGCCCGGTGTCGGCGGTTTCCCGAAGGCGATGGAATCTTTGAACCGCCGCGGCCTAGTCGCGCCGATCAAGGACGCGGCCGCCACGGGCAAGCCGATCGTCGGCATCTGCCTGGGGATGCAGCTCCTGATGGAGAGCAGCACCGAGTTCGGCAGCACGCCGGGCCTGGGGCTGATCGAAGGCAGCGTCGTGAAGCTGCCGGAGATCGCCGGCCCGAATGACCGCAACCTGCCGATCCCCAATGTCGGCTGGAGTCCGGTGGCGCCGGTCCGCAACGGCCTGCCCTGGAAGGGTACGCCGCTCGGCGAGACCGCGCCCGGCGCGATGTTCTATTTCGTGCATTCATTCTTCGTGAAGCCGAAGCGGGTGCAGGACGAGCTCGCCCAGACCGCCTTCGGCACCACGACGATCTGCGCCGCGGTCGGCCGCGACAACATCTTCGGCATGCAGTTCCACCCCGAACGCAGCGGCACAACCGGCCTCAACGTCTACAAGACCATCGACCGCATCACTCGAGGACAGCCGGCGTGAGCGCACCACTCGAAGCCTATTACGGCCTGCCCAGCGAGGTCGTGTTCTGCAAGCGCTGCCTGATGTCCAATCAGCGGCCCTCCTCCTATCCGGAATTCAAGCACACCAAGAACCGGATCACGCCGACCCTGAAGATCGACGCCGAAGGTGTCTGCGACGCCTGCCGCTGGAACGAGTGGAAGCGCACCCAGGTGATCGACTGGGAGGCGCGCGAGAAGGAGCTGCTGAAGCTCCTCGACAAGCATCGCCGCAGCGACGGCGGCTATGACTGCGTCTGCCCGGGGTCCGGGGGCAAGGACAGCGTCTATGCGGCGCATATCCTGCGCTACAAATACGGCATGAATCCGCTGACCGTGACCTGGCCGCCGATTCTCTACACCGACATCGGCTTGAAGAACTTCCGCAACTGGCTGGATGTCGGCGGCTTCGACAATATCAGCTTCAAGCCGAATGGCCGCGTCCACCGCATCCTCACGCGTCTGGCGATTGAGAACCTGCTGCACCCGTTCCAGAGCTTCATCATCGGGCAGAAGAACCTGGCGCCGAAGCTGGCCGCCAAGTTCGACATCCCGCTGATCTTCTACGGCGAGAACGAGGCGGAATACGGCAACCCGATCGGCGACAACATGAGCTCGCTCCGGGACAAGTCCTATTTCACCTACCAGCATCTTGACGAGATGTTCCTGGGCGGCGTCGCGGTCAAGGAGCTGCTCGAGCGCAACGACATGACGCTCACCGACATCAAGACCTACCTGCCGATCTCGGCCGACGAGCTCGAGAACAAGCAGCTCGAGGTGCACTACCTCGGCTACTACCTGCCCTGGACCCCGCAGGAGACCTATTACTATGCGGTCGAGAATTGCGGCTTCCAGGCCAACCCGTCGCGCACCGAAGGCACCTATTCGAAGTACAACAGCCTCGACGACAAGATCGACGGCTTCCACTACTACACGACCTACATCAAGTTCGGCCTCGGCCGCGCCACCTATGACGCCTCACAGGAGATCCGCAACCGGCACCTGACCCGCGAGGACGGCATCGCGCTGGTCAAGCGCTTCGATGGCGAGTTCCCGCACCGCTACTTCGCCGAGGTGATGGAGCATATCGAGATGGAGCCCGAGCACTTCATCGAACTCTGCGACCGGGCCCGCTCGCCGCATCTCTGGAAGAAAGAGGGCGGCGACTGGAAGCTCCGCCACGTGCCCTGGGAACAGTAAGCCGGCCTACTTCTTGGTGAAATGCCGGATGAAGGCTTCGACCTTCGAAGCCGCACTTTTGTCCGGGGTGAAGGCGATGTGCTCGTTGAAGCGGGCCAGGCGCTCTTCCGGCGTGCCCAGCGGCGGCAGGTTGCCGGCGATGGCGCGCTCCATCAGCCCGCGGAATTCCTCGACGGAGCGCGGGAAGTAGATGCACTTCACGTGCTCGGGCACGTCATAGTGATAGAGGCAGACGCCCGGGTTGTTGAGCGCGTCCTTCCAGGCCGGCACGATCACCGCGGCGTTGGAGAGCAGCGCCTCCGCCACAGCCAAGGAGTTGCAGCCGACGATCACCCGCGACTTCGGATAGAGGTCGACCAGCGACCAGTCGGCGGTGAACTCGACCTTGGAATCCTTCAGCTCCGGATAGAGGGCGTAGGCGTCCACATCCTCGTTTGCTTTTTTCAGCTTCAGCACGAAGCGGAGCTTGGGCTCGCGCGCGGCGAGCTCGGTGAAAACCTCGGCCACGTCGCGGAAATTCTCCATCGCCTCGTAGATCCGGTAGGCATAGGAGATGAGCGTGACGCAGTTCCGCTCCTCGAGCGGGAGAGTCTTCAGGCCGAGCCACTGATCGAAGCGCGGCGCGCCGGTGACATGGATCGAGCCGGGCGCATAGGCGCCCATGCGCTCCATGGTCGCCTTGGAGATCTCCGAATAGACCGCGACCCCCGTGCCCTTGAAGCGGAAGTTCGCCTTGGTGTAGTGGGCGAGCACGTTGGCGCGGTCCTGGGGGATCGTGTAGTTCTCGCGGCAGAGCACCAGGAAAGGAATGCCGAGCGCCTCGCAGCCCAGGCGCATCGCCTCGTCCTGCCAGTAGTCGGTATTGCCGGCCATCACCGCATCGACCGGATGCACCTTCTGCGCTTCCTTGAGCACGGTTTCGGCGAAACGCTGCAGATAGGGGCGGAAGGCGACCAGGTCACGGTCCAGGAGATCGGTGAAATAGGACTGGATCCGCCATTCCTTCGGGATCCACTTCTCTTGCACCTTCTTGATCCGGGTCGCGGGGATGGAGACGAGGTTGATCTCGGTGCTGGCGCGCGCCACCTGCACGTCCTTGATGAAGGTCGCGCGCTTCAGGCAGAGAACGGTCGGGCGACCGGGCTTCCAGGGGCTCCAGTCGATTCCGGCAGCGATCCTCCGGCCGCGCCATTCAATCATGCCCAGGAGCGATTCGGCCGCGACGCGGGTGAGATAGGCCTGTTTCCGAAAACGCGTGCGCAAGGTCGGCGACGGCACCTTCAGGGTGCCGTAGATGTTCATCGGAATCGGCAGGCGTTCGAAAGCGCTGTTAGCCGACAAGATCGATCTCCTGGCGGGCGCGTTCGAGGTCCTCGATGCGACCGATGTCGATCCAGTATTCGGTGACCGGGAAAGCGGTCACCCGGCGCTTCTCGGCGATGAGCTCGCGCATGAGATCCGGCATGTCGACCCGGCGCTGCGGCTGCAGGCGGTCGAAGACCGCGGGGCTCAGCACATAGATGCCGCCGCTGATGAAGCATTCGTGGTTCGGCTTCTCGACGATCGACATCACCTCGCCGCCCTGGATCTCGGCGACACCATAGGGGATCTGGTGGCTGTAACGGCGCACGCAGAGTGTCAGGTCCGCCTCGTGCTGCTGGTGGAAATCGACCAGGGATTCGAAGTTGATCGTGGTCAGCAGATCGCCGTTCATCACCACGAAGGGCAAGCTCGGCCGTTCCGGCAGCAGGCCGACGGCACCGCCGGTGCCGAGCGGCTGGTCCTCGCGCAGGTAACGGATCTCGGCGCCGAATTTGGCGCCGTCGCCGAAATGTGCCTCGACTAGGTCGGCGCGGTAGTTGACCGAGATGAAGAACTTGCGGAAGCCCTGGGCGGTGAAGCGGTTGATGATGATCTCGAGCAACGGCCGGTCGCCTACCGGCAGCAGCGGCTTCGGCATGTCCTCGGTCAAGGGCCGCAGGCGCTGGCCGAGCCCGCCCGCCATCAGCACCACCCAGTTGTCCTTCTCCGCGCCCTCATAGAGTTCGACATCGCTTTCCAGCCCGACCAACCGGCCGGTCTCGTCGACCAGCGGCAGGTGGTGGAGTTCATAGCGGCGCAGCAGCTCGATGAACTCGGCGCGGCTCATGCCCTGGCGCGCGACCTTGGGCTTCACGTTCATCACCTGCGCCGCGGGCGAGTCGAGATCCAGGCCGCGCAGCAGGCCGCGGCGGATGTCGCCGTCGGTCACCGTGCCGAGCAGATGGTCGTTGCCGTCCACCACCAGGGCGATCTGCAGCGACGACTGGTCGATCGCCTGCATCGCCTGCCGGATCGTGGGATTGTTGGTGAGGATCGCGGAACGCCAGTTCTTCATTGGGATGCTATCTCTGTGGTCCCGGTGCGACGCGGGCCTGGGCCGGCACGTCGCGGGTGACGACGGCGCCGGCGGCGATCATCGCCTCGGCACCGATCTTGATGTTCTGGATGACGATGGCGCCGGTGCCGAGATGGGCGCCGTCGCCGACCTCGACCGTGCCGGAGAGGACGACGCCGGGTGCCAGATGCACATGGTCACCGATGCGGCAGTCATGGTCGAGCTTGGCGCCGGTGTTGACGATGCAGTTCACACCGGTGCGCAGGCCGGGCTGCAGAATGGCGCCGGCCATGATCTGCGCGCCTTCGCCCAGCGACACGTCGCCGGCCACGATCGCGCTGGGGTGCCTGAAGGAGAGGATCTGGAAGCCGCCTGCCTTCGCCTCCTGGAACAGCCGCGGCCGCGGGTTCTTAGCGCCGACATCCAGCGAGCCGACGCCAATCGCGAGCTGCACCTCGCCCGGCTTCGCCTGGGAGAGATCCTTGCCGAGCCAGGCGACGCCTTGCGGCAGCGTCTGCGCGACCTCGGGCTTCGGGTCGATCACGCCGGCGATCACGTGACCGGCGCAGCGGAGTGCATCGATTACCACGCGGGCATGACCGCCACCGCCCAGGATAACCACGGGTTTGGTCATGCCTCGATCGCTTCGTCGGCGGCGTAGGCGCGGCTGGCCTTGCGGCCGACCACTTCCCAGAGCCGGATCGGCGCCAGCCCCTCGCCGGCGCGCTTCACGGTCAAGTTCTCGAGCGAGAAAGCCTCGCCGCTGGAGATCGGCCGCGCCGCCACGATCGCCTTGCGCGCGACCTTGCGGGTCGAGAGCTCGGCGTTGGTCGGCGCCTTGGCGGCTTCACCCAAGGAGCGGCTGACGGCGCGGATCGCGTCCACCATCTGCTTGAACTCAGGTGTCTCGATCGAGGCCTTGTGGTCGGGGCCGGGCAGCGCGCGGTCGAGCGTGAAATGCTTCTCGATCACCCGGGCGCCGCGCGCGGCCGCCGCGATCGAGACCGCAATGCCGACGCTGTGGTCGGAATAGCCGGTCGGAATGCCGAAACGCTCGGCCAAGGTGTCCATGGCGCGGAGGTTGATGTCGTCCAGCTTGGCCGGATAATCGCTGGTGCAATGCAGAAGCGTGATCTTCTGCGCCAGGATCGCGCGGGCCGCCGGATTGGCGAAAGCGCGCTTGAAGGCATCGGCACCGGGCTCGCCCTGCTCGGTGTAGCCGAAGGCGAGCACGCCCAGCGCATCCTCGACCTCGTCCAGGGTCGCCATGCCGGTCGAAACGATGAGATCGGCGCCGCTGCGCGCGAGCTGCAGCAGCAAGGGCGCGTTGGTGAGATCGCCGGAGGAGACCTTGACCAGCTTCAAGCCGAGCGTCCTGGTCAGGAGATCGACGCTGTCGGGGTCGAAGGGGGTCGAGAGGAAGCCGATGCCCTTTTCCTTGCAGCGGGCGATCAGCGCCTCATGGGCTGCGCGGTCGAGTTCCAGCGCTTTCAGCATCTCGAACTGCGACTTCGATTCCGGGGCGTTGCGGTTCTGGTAGTCGGCCTTGGGCGCACTCATCGTGACCAGGGCCTCGGCCTTGAAGGTCTGGAACTTGACCAGGTCGGCCCCGGTCTCCGCCGCGGCATCGACCAGGCGCAGGGCCATCTCCGGAGAACCGTTGTGGTTCACACCGGCTTCCGCGATGACTATGACCCGATCGCTCGCCAAATCTCCCTCCGACGCCCCCAAAACCGGCCCAAAACCGGGCTCCGTTAACTTGTCGGCGCGCTCGGCCCATGCTTATACTCCGGCGCATTTTATGTCACTACCGACTTGATTCTCGCGGAAAACCATGGCGGACGACCGGATTCTGGTAACCGGAGCCGACGGCTTCATCGGCTCGCATCTGACGGAAACCCTGGTGCGCCAGGGGGCGCGCGTCCGCGCCTTCTGCCTTTACAACAGCTTCGGCAGCCGGGGGCATCTCGACCGGCTGGATGAGGACGTGAAGGCGAAGATCGACTTCTTCACCGGCGACATCCGCGATTCGGGCAGCGCCCGGGCGGCGGTCCAGGGCTGCGACCTTGTGCTCCACCTGGCGGCGCTGATCGCCATCCCCTACTCCTATGCCGCCCCGCAGAGCTATGTGGACACCAACGTCAACGGCACGCTGAACCTGCTGAGCGCCGCCAAGGAACTCGGGGTCAAGAAGTTCGTCCATACTTCGACTTCCGAGGTCTACGGCACCGCGCAATATGTGCCGATCGACGAGAAGCATCCCTTGAACGCGCAATCGCCCTACGCCGCCACCAAGGTCGGCGCCGACCAGATGGCGATCGCCTTCCAGCGCAGCTTCAATCTGCCGGTCGCGGTGATCCGGCCGTTCAATACCTTCGGGCCGCGGCAGTCCGCCCGCGCCGTGCTGCCGACCATCATCACCCAGATCGCCAGCGGCAAGAACGAGATCCGCCTCGGCAATCTCACCGCCACGCGTGACTTCTGCTATGTGAAGGACACGGTGGCCGGCTTCATCGCGGTGATGCGTTCGGAAAAGGCGGTCGGCGAAGTCATCAATATCGGCAGCGACTTCGAGGTCTCGATCGGCGACGCCGCCGACATCATCGCGGAACTGATGGGCCGCAAGATCACCATCAGCGTCGATCAGCAGCGCCTGCGTCCCGATGCCAGCGAGGTCGAGCGGCTCTGGGCCGCGACCGAGAAGGCCAAGGCGCTGACCGACTGGAAGCCGCAGTATTCGGGCCGCGAGGGCTTCCAGCGCGGCCTCACCGAGACCATCGCCTGGTTCAAGGACCCACGGAATCTCGCTGCATATGACCCAAGCCGCTATCAAGTCTGAGCGTCCGGCGACGCCGGCGGAGATCGTCGCCGCGATCCGTTCGGTCGTCGGTCCGAGCGAGAAGCCGGTGCAGCTGCATGAGCCGAAATTCACCGGCCATGAATGGGATTATGTGAAGGACTGCCTGGATACCGGCTGGGTCTCCTATAATGGCGCCTATGTCGCGAAATTCGAGCAGATGCTCTGCGACCTGACCGGCGCCGCATCTTGCGCCGCGGTCGCCAACGGCACAGTGGCGATCGAGATCGCGCTGCGCGTGGCCGGCGTGAAGGCTGACGAGGAGGTGCTCTCGCCGAGCCTTACCTTCGTCGCGACCAACAATGCGATCGCGCATGTCGGCGCGATCCCGCATTTCGTCGAAAGCGATGAACGCACCTTGGGCATGGATCCCGCAGCACTCGGCGACTATCTGAAGGACATCGCCGAGCTGACCGATGCCGGCGCGCGCCATCGCCGCAGCGGCCGGCGCCTGGCCGCGATCCTGCCGATGCATGTGTTCGGTCACCCGGTCGATATGGACGCGCTGAACGAGGTCGCGGCGCGTTGGAAGATTCCGGTGATCGAAGATGCGGCTGAGGCGATCGGCAGCACCTACAAGGGCCGCAATTGCGGCAACCTCGCGCCGATCGCGGCGATGAGCTTCAACGGCAACAAGATCGTCACCACCGGCGGCGGCGGCGCGATCCTGAGCCAGAATCCCGAGGTCGGCAAGCGCATCCGCTATCTGACGACGACGGCGAAGCAGCCGCATCCCTGGGAGTTCATCCACGACGAGGTGGCCTGGAACTTCCGCCTGCCCAACATCAACGCCGCCATGGGCTGCGCCGGGCTGGAACAGCTGCCGGAGCTGCTGGCCTCGAAGCGGCGGGTGCAGGAACGCTACGAGCAGATCTTTGCCGGGATGCCGGGCGTCTCGGTGTTCCGCGAGCCTGAGGAGAGCCGCGGCAACTACTGGCTTTCGGCCTTGCTCATGGATACGCCGGATCTCGCGCGGCGCGACGAGATCCTGCAGGCCTGCCACGACGCCGGGTTGATGACCCGCGCCTGCTGGCGCCTCTCCCATCACCTGCCAATGTACAAGGACTGTCCGCGCATGCCGCTCGATGTCGCGGAGAGGCTGCAGCCGCGGATCATCAACCTGCCGAGTTCGCCCTTCCTCGGGCGCGTATGATCAAGGGCATCCGCCAGATCGCGGTGGTGACCGGCAGCCGGGCGGATTACGGGCTGCTGCTCTGGCCGATCCGGCGGATCCAGGAAGAGCGATCCTTCCGGCTGACCGTCGTCGCGACCGGCATGCACCTCGCCCCGGCGTTCGGCATGACGGTCGACCAGATCGCGGCCGACGGCATCCCGGTGACGAAGCGCGTGCCGATCCTGGGCGAGGGCGACGACGCCAATGCCATGGCCGCGGCGATCGGCAAGGGTGTCGCCGGATTCGCGGCCGCCTTCGAGGAGCTGCGTCCGGATCTCGTGCTGCTGCTCGGCGACCGCTACGAGATCTTCGCCGCGGCGCAGGCCGCCTACGTCAAGAAGATCCCGATCGCCCATCTCTGCGGCGGCGATGTGACCGACGGCGCGCTGGACGATGCCTTCCGGCATTCGATCAGCAAGATGGCGAGCCTGCATTTCCCGACCAACGCGGATGCCGCCCGCCGCCTGCGGCAGTTGGGCGAGGCCGAGGATCGGATTCATGCGGTCGGCAGCAGTGGGATCGACGCGATCCTGCGGGCGCCGCAGATGAGCCCCGGCGATCTCGAGAAGTCGCTAGGTCATAAGCTGAGTGGCCGCACTCTACTGACGACCTTCCATCCGGTGACGCTCGACGCGCTGCCCTCGCTGGACCAGTTGAACGAATTGCTAGCGGCGCTCGAGGCGGTCGATCCGGCAATCACCGTCGTGTTCACCCTGGCCAATGCCGATGCCGATGGGCGCGCGCTCAACGCCGCGATCGAAGCCTTTGCCCAGCGGCGGCCGAACAGCTTCGCCCATGCTTCGTTGGGGCCGGAGCGCTATCTCAACCTGATGCGGCGCGCCGCGGCGGTGGTCGGCAATTCGTCCAGCGGGCTCTATGAGGCGCCGAGCTTCGACGTGCCTACGGTGAATATCGGCCGGCGCCAGGACGGCCGCCTGCGCGCGAAATCGGTGATCGACTGCCCGCCGGAGCGCAAGGCGATCGGTGCGGCGATTCAGAAAGCGCTGGCGTCGCAGCCCAAGGGCACGGTCAACCCCTATGGCGACGGCGAAGCCTCGGCGCGGATCGTCGCGGTGCTGAAATCGATCCCGGACTGGCCGAGCCTGGTCTACAAGCGCTTCCAGGACCTTCCCTAGTAGCCCCACATATGCTGCAGCGAGACCGCGCCGGCATCGGAGACGGTCACGATCTGGCAGTTGAGATCGGCATTCTTCGAGCCGACCAGCAGGGCGCCGTTGCCGGCCTGGCCGAGATGGCCGGCGAGATCGGGAATGACCTCGTCGATCCAGGCGAGACGCCAGCCGAAGGGCGGCAAGGAAAAGCTCGCGTTACGCCCCTGCCCGCGGGTGTTGAAGACGGTGACTTCGGCGGTCCCCTCACGCTTGTAGTCGAGGCTGCCGCTGCCGTTCACCACCAGCAGGCCGGTGCGATAGCCGCCGCCATGGCGCGCCCGGGCGAAGAGATTGGTGCGGCCGAAGACCGCGGCGCCGGGACCGGCGAAGCTCGCCATGCCGGGCACCATCACGCCGCAATTGCGCCAGCAGTTCTGAAACTCGGTGACATCGCGGTCGCCGGTGCGGCGGTTCTCGACGATGAACTGGCTCAAGAGCTTGAAACCGGCGCGGCGGGTCTTGATCGCCTGCCAGTCGGGCGTGACGATCGCGAGCTTGGCGCCCTGCACGCCTTGGCGTTTCAGGATCTCCGCGGGCGCGAACAGGCCGAGGCCGGGCTGCTCGTAGGCATGATCGCCGAGGAAGCGGCCGTCGCCGCCGAAGGCGAAGATGCGGAAATGCCGCAGGCCGGGATTGGAGACATCGAAGTCGATAGCGTAATGCAGCGGGTCGCCTTCCTCGGCGATCGGCACCGGGAAAGGCTCAACCATGAAGCCGGCCTCGCGCAGGCGCGCCAGTTCGGCCAGTTCCTCGGCGCCGGCGGCCCAGTCGGTGCGCTCGGCGATCGGTACGGAGACGTGGTGGTTGGCGGAGAGCGAGCCGCGATGGCCATCGCCCAACGCCTGCTGGCCTTCGAAGCTGTACCAGAAGGAGCCGCCGTAGCCGCGGTACTTCCAGCCGAAGAACGGCTCGGCGCCGCCGTTGCGGGTGAGCTTCACCTCCTCGACATAGACTTCCGACCGGCGGGTCAGGCCGGCGCCGCCATTGGCGCCGGTCACCTCGACGCTGCGCTCCTCGCCGAGATCCTTCGCATAATTCGGGATGGTGAGGACGATATCGCCGGCGCGGACACTGTCCTTGGCGGCGCGGAACTCGAACTTGTGACTCGGGCTGCGCTTGAACTCATGGGCGCTGTGCAGCGTGGTGAAGGAATCGCGCCAGAAGATGTCGGCGCAGACCCTGAGGCGATAGTGGCGGCCGCGGGTCAGGATCGGGTGCGCGACGAAGACGGCGATGCAGGCGGCCTCGCTGCGCTTGGGGAAGAAATCCGAGAGCCGGATCACCAGCGATTCGTTGGGCTGCAGAATCCGGGTGAAATGCTTGCGCTCGGCCCCGTGATAGACCTCGACGCGGTAGAGCAAAGGGTCCTTGATGCCGAAGTAATGCTGGAAGTGATTGAACAGCAGCGCCTCGGCGTCCTCGGCCTCGCTCGGGACCGGCAAGGTCCCGCCGCAGAATTCCCAGTCCGCGCCAACCCAATGCACCGGCTTCGTGGGATCGACCTCGGCCATGCGGGCGACCGCGTGGCGGAAGGAGAGCCCCGCTTGGCTGCCGCCGCAGACCACCGCGTCGAAGCCGGCGAAATCGATCTGATCGGGATTGGCCGCGCCCTGCCCCAGCTCTTCGACCAGGCAAGAGGTCCAGGTGGTGCCAAGACCCGCCGCTTTCGCCGTCACCGCATCGAAGAAGGCGCGGTCGCCGGAGACCAGGATGCGCTTGGCCTGGTCGAGGGTCAGCCAGCCCAGCACCTGATCGAAGGTCTGGCTGATCTTGGTGTCGCTGCCGGCGGGCACGCCGCTCTTGGCCTTTTTCGGCTTGGCGAGGCCGATGCCGACCGCCAGACGCTTCAAAAGCCCGGTATGACCCCCGGTTGCTGCCCCGCTCATTTCTCCACTCCCAGCCTGTCCGCTATGGGCCTGTCCGCTATGGGCCTGTCCGCTATGGGCCTGTCCGCTATGGCGGCGTTGTTGGCGGTATTGAAGCAGATTGACCAGGCTATTCCCAGCCTCTGCGACACTTGGCGGCAGGTTGGACTCGGGCGCTATTTCCGCAGGAAGACCGCGAGTCGGGTCTGGATCGCCTCGGCGATCTGCGCGGCGGCGCGCTGCTGCGCATCGCGGCGCGAGGAGATGTCCATGTAGGGCTCGCGCAGGATGTCGTAGCTGGTGACGATGTTGGCGACGTCCTTCAGGACCGTCTGTCCCTTGGCGTCGTTCAGCTCATATTCCGCGATCATGATCAGGTCTTCGCGCGTGGCCTGGCCGTTGCCGAGCGAGGCCGCCGCGCGGGTCTGCTGCTGCAGCTGGATCGCCAGATGATAGGCCGCCGCACTCGGCGGGCCATACGGATTGAGCGCGTCCTTGAGGTAGTTCTGCAGCAATTGTGCTGCCCGCGAATCGTAGAGCGCGTCGGTCGAGCCGTGCAGTGGATCGATGCTGGAATCCGGCACCACCGGGTCGATCTTGATCTGGGCGAGCTCGGTGCTGACACCGCCGGAATTGGTGGCGGGTCCCGGCCGTTCATAGAGCGGCCGCCAACCGCAGCCGCCGAGCAGCAGCGTGGCGCCGAGCGCCAGCATCAGGCGACGCCGTCCCAGGCGTCCGCCAGCCGCGGAACTCTCGATATCCCCCAATCGGTTCATGCCCGTCCCTGCCCGCATGTCGGGTCCTTCTATCACAGCGGACAGCCGCTTGTCATATCGGCGGCAGAAGATGCGGCTCCAGGAACCAGGAGATCGGAAATCGCATGCAATTCCGCAGGAATTATCGCCGCTTCGCCCTGTTGGCACTGGCGGCGAGCGCCGCCGCCACCGCCCCCTACCTCGTGGGCGAGGTCAAGGAGGCGCTGATCGAGCAGGCCATGACCAAGGGCGGCTATGTGATCTACCTGCGCCATGCCAGCCGGCTCTCCGGGCCGCGCGAGCTGCTCGGCGCCGACTCGCCGATCGCCGCCTTCGCGGATTGCGGCAAACAGCGCAACCTCACCACGGCGGGACGCGGCGAAGCGGTGCATATCGGGCAGGCCTTCCAGTCCTTCGGCGTGCCGATCGGCAACGTCTATGCATTGCCGCTCTGCCGCACCCGGCAAACCGCGGAGCTCGCCTTCGGCCATGCCTTGCTGGAGACCCAGCTCTACGACATCGCTTTCGTCAGCCACATGCTGGCGGCGCCGCCCGCCGCCGGCTCCAACACGGTGCTGGTGGACACCGAAGACCAGGTGCGCCGGGTGGCCGGAATCGAGCTCGCGCCCGGCGAGGCGGCGATTTTCCAGCCCGACGGCAACGGCGGATTCCGCTACGACGGCAAGCTAGATCAGGCGGATCTCATTCGCTAGGCCCCGAGGCCTGACGCGGCCGGAGCGCGCGGACGAAGTCTGCGAACACCATCAGCTTGTCGACTCGCGCCTCGCTGCCGCAGGGCAGGATCACCGCCTCGATGAACAGGAAGTCCTTGTGCGGGCCGACGTAGGGCGGGCGCAGGAAGCGCGGCGCGGCATGCTCGACCACCCAGGCCTGATGCGCCCAGATCACGCTGTCCGCGCGCTGGTATGCGACGCTCGACATCCGCACGCCGGTGAGGTCCTGCATCAGGTGCGTGCGGATGTTGGAGCCGATCAGGCGGTAGACGAAGTCGAGCGGCTCGCGCAGCACGTCGAAGATGATGATGTTCGGGATCAGCCGCGGGATCTCCAGCGGCGGGTCGAAATCTTCCCGCGAAGGCAAGGCGCCCTCGCGCTTGCGGGCCAGCCAATAGGCGTGCCCCGTGCGCACGATCTCCGACTGGACGTCTTCGACCTTGTCCACGGCATTTCCTGGCGTCCCCGCAGCGACTATGCCGGAGAAAAGTGGCTTTGTCAGCCGAGGCTCAGCCCACGCCTCGCCAACCCCTAGCCAACCCTGGGCACGCGCAAGGTGAATCGCGCGCCCCCGCCCGGATTGTCATCGACCAGCAGCTGGCCGTTATGGGCGGCGGCGATGCGGTGGGTGATGGCGAGGCCCAAGCCGGCGCCGCCGGATTGCCGGCGGTCGGCGCGCCAGAAGCGCTGGAACAGCAGCAGGCGCTGCTCCTCGGGGATACCGGGGCCGCGATCCGAGACCGAGACGCCGCCGCTCGGATCGAGCTCGATCTCGACCTCGGTGCCGGGCGGCGTGTATTTCAGCGCGTTCTCGACCAAGTTGCGCAAAGCCTGATAGAGCGCATCGCGGTTGCCGCGCACCGGCACCGGCTGCTCGGCGTTGAGCACGGCGACGTTGCGCCCGGCCTTCACGGCGAGCGGGGCCATCAGGATCGCGACTTCGGCGGCGATCTCCGAAAGATCCGCCTGCTCGTCCGGGCGGATGGTCAGGGCTTCCAGCTGCGCGACCACCAGCAGCTGGCCGACCAGCTTGGTCATCCGCTCGACATCGGCACGCAACGCGGCGGTGCCCGCCGGGTCCTGCATGCTGTCGAGATGCGCGGCGAGGATCGCCAGCGGTGTCCGGAGTTCATGCGCGGCGTCGGCCAAGAAGTCACGCTGGGCCTGGAAGCCGCGGTCGAGGCGCTCCAGCGCGCCATTCACCGCCTCCACCGCGCCCAGCAGCTCCTTCGGCAGATCGTCGGTCGGCAGGCGCACGCCGGTCTGGGCCGGGTTGATCGCGCGCGCGTAGCGCATCAGCCGCTCCAGGGGCTTCATCGCGCCGCGCAAGGTGAAGATCAGCGCGGTGAGCAGCACCAGCAGCATCGGCAGGGTGACCGGGAGATATTCGCCCAGCCACTCGTAGAACAAGGCGTCGAGCGCGGTCGAGGTCGGCGAGATCCGCCGCGTCACCTGCATGACCAGGGTATCGCCATTGATCTCCAGCAGCTCGGAGAGGCTGCATTGGCGGTTGCGCGGACGGGCGCGCTGCGGCCGCTCCTTGCCGGCCAGGCGGCAGCTTTCGGTGACCTCGTCGATGGCCGGAGTCTCGATCGCCTGGAGCTCGTCGGCATGGCGGCCGCCCGAGAGCTTCACCTGCCCGTCCAGCGAGCGCACCATGTAGCCGATGGTCGGCGAGAGCTTGGTCTCGTCCACCGTCACCCGGCCGCCGTTCTCCACGGTGACGGCAAGCTTCAGGGCATGCAGGTCGTCCACCAGCACGTCGAACGGAATCTCTTCCGAATCGGTTTGATAGATCAGGAAGACCACCATGCCCGCGACCACGAAGAAGGCCACGAACACGGCGCAAAGCCGGAGGATGAGGCGTGCTTGCAGCGAGGCGCGGTTGGAACCCATGGCGCCCAATGTAGCGCCAGGGCCGAGCGACGGCGACCGGTTCAAGGGGCTTTCGGCGCGCGGGGGCGCCCCCGGCACGCCGATCCCGTCAGCAATCATCGGGCACGATCAGCCGCGATCCATCGCCATGTAGCCGACGCCGCGCACGGTGTGGAGCTGGATGTCGGCGCCGACCGAGATCAGCTTCTTCCTGAGCCGCGAAACCAGCACTTCCAGCGCGTTGGAGCCGACGTCGTCGTTGAAGCCGTAGAGCCCGTCCTCGATCGCGTTACGGCTGACCACCTTGCCGGGCCGGCGCAGCAGGATTTCGAGCAGAGTCACCTCGCGCCGGGTGAGCGAGACCGGCTTGCCGGCGACGGTGAGGTTGGGGCCGGTGGTGTCGAGCGTGACATTGCCGAGCGTGAGCTCGACGCCGAGCGCGGCGCCCGGGCGGCGCAGCAGCGCCTTCACCCGCGCGATCAGTTCTTCCATGGCGAAGGGCTTCACCATGTAGTCGTCGGCGCCGCCGTTGAGGCCGCCGACCCGGTCGTTGAGCGCATCGCGCGCGGTCAGGATCAGCACCGGGGTCTGGTCGCCGCGGGTACGCATGGACTTCACCAGCCCGAGGCCGTCGCCGTCGGGCAGGCCGAGATCCATGATGGTGGCGTCGAATTTCACGCCGGCCAGGGCCGCGTCGGCATCCTGCGCGCTGGCGCAGCGATCGACGGTAAAGCCGCTGTCGTGCAGAGCCTTTTCCAGGAACTCCGAGAGGCGATCGTTGTCTTCAACCAGCAGGAGCCGCATGTTTTTCCTAACTCCGATATAACTGCCCCGCCGGTGCGCCCCGCACCGTCTCCCGGCCGCCTCCCACTGGGGTCCGCGACCGGCCGTTCGAACCCGTGAACTGGCTGTAAGCTAACCGTCGTGCCTGACAGAATCCTTACGCGCTTTTCACATAGCCAGCAGGACCCGGCTGCACTCGCCGCCACCCCCGGCGGATCTATAAGTAATTGATTATGCAGACTCTTCCGATCGACCCCATCCTTCCGCAGATCCGCGAGGCCTTGGCCCGGCAGGTCAATCTTGTCCTGTCAGCCCCGCCCGGCGCCGGTAAGACCACCCGGGTGCCGCCCGCCTTGCTGTCAGCAGGTTGGGCGGATCCAGGCGGCCGGATCATCCTGCTCCAGCCCCGGCGGCTCGCGGCGCGGGCGGCGGCCCAGCGCATGGCGGAGCTGATGGGGGAAGCGGTCGGCGAGACCGTCGGCTACCGGGTCCGGCTGGACCGGCGGATCGGGCCGCAGACCCGGATCGAAAGCGTCACCACCGGACTCTTCCTGCGCCAGCTGCAGGGCGATCCTGAGCTCAAGGGCGTCGCCGCGGTCCTATTCGACGAGTTTCATGAACGCACGCTCGACGGCGATCTCGCGCTGGCGCTGGCGCTCGAGTCCCAGGCGAGCCTGCGGCCCGATCTCCGGCTGGTGGTGATGTCGGCGACGCTCGACACCGCGGCGGTCGCCGCCCTGCTCCCGGATGCCGCGACCCTGGCCAGCGAGGGCCGCAGCTTTCCGGTCGAGACCCGGCATCTCGGCGATGGGTCGGGACGCGGCATCGAGCGGATCGAGGACCGCGTCACCAAAGCGGTGCTGCAGGCAACCCAGGAAGAGACCGGCGACGCGCTGGTCTTCCTGCCCGGTCTCGCCGAGATCCGGCGTGTGCAAACCGCCTTGAACGATCGACTCGCACAAGCTGACTTTGCGATCCTGCCGTTGCACGGCGACCTGCCGCTGGCCGAGCAGGATCTGGCGCTGAAGCCCGACCCCAAGGGCCGGCGCAAGATCGTGCTGGCGACCTCGATCGCCGAGACCTCGCTCACCATCGACGGCATCCGGCTGGTGATCGACAGCGGGCAGAAGCGGCTGCCGCAATTCGATCCCACGACGGGCATGACGCGCCTCGGCACGGTGCGGGTTTCGCTGGCCGCGGCCCAGCAGCGGCGGGGTCGCGCCGGACGCACCGCGCCCGGAATCTGCTACCGGCTGTGGAGCGAGGCCAGCGAACGCGCCTTCGCGCCCTATGATCCGCCGGAGATGCTCTCCGCCGATCTAGCGCCCTTCGCGCTAGAGCTCGGCGCCTGGGGCACCACAGACCCTGCGCAGCTGGCCCTGCTCAATCCGCCGCCGGAAGCGCCGCTCGCCCAGGCGCGCGATCTGCTGCGCCGGCTGGGTGCGCTGGATGGACAACACCACGCCACGCGGCATGGCAAGGCGATGGGCGAGCTCGGCACCCATCCGCGGCTCGCGCATATGATGCTGAAGGCGAAGGAACAAGGCCTGGGCTCGCTGGCCTGCGACCTCGCCGCCCTGCTCTCGGAGCGCGACCTGGTGAAGGGCCGCAACGAGGATGCCGATCTGCGGCACCGGCTCGACCTGCTGCACGGCGAGGGTCCGGCGGAGCGCGGCGCGCGGGATCGCGTACGCCGCTCCGCGGAAGCTTGGCGCAAGCAGCTTGGCGTTGCGCTGGATCGCAATCCCATGCGCGCCGCGGTCGGCGCGGTGGTCGCGCTGGCCTATCCCGATCGCCTGGCGCAACGGCGCGGCGGGCCGGGCCAGTATCGTCTCTCCAACGGCAAGGGCGCGCGGCTCAACGAGACCGACCCGCTGGCGCGCGAGGCGTTCCTGGCGATCGCGGCCCTCGACGGCGACCGGCGCGAGGCGCGCGTGTTTCTCGCCGCGCCGCTGACCCTGGCCGAGATCGAGAGCGATTTCGCCGAGGCGATCGAGACAGTCGAAGCCATCGCCTGGAACTCCCGGGCCGAAACCGTGGAGGCGAAAGCCGAGCGGCGGCTCTGGTCGCTGGTGCTGGAAGAGCGGGCCCTGACAACGCCATCGGGCGAGGCCGTCGTCGCCGCGATGATCGCCGGCATCCGCGAGATGGGCCTCGCCGCCCTGCCCTGGACGCCGGAGATCGAGGCATGGCGCCAGCGCATCGCCTTCCTGCGCGCGGCCGAAGGCGAAGCCGGCGAATGGCCGGATCTCGGCGATGCGGCCCTGCTGGCCGGCCTCGAGGACTGGCTGGCGCCGTTCCTCGCCGGGATCACGCGTCGCAGCCATCTCGCGCGGGTCGATCTCAGGGCGGCGCTGGAAGCCCGGCTCGACTGGAAGCTGAAGAAGAAGCTCGACGAAGCGGCGCCGACCCATGTCGCCGTGCCTTCCGGTTCGCGGATCGCGATCGATTACAGCGACCCCCAAGCGCCGGTGCTGGCGGTGCGGCTGCAGGAGATGTTCGGTGCGGTCGACACGCCGCGGCTCGCCGGTGGACGCGTACCGCTGTTGCTGCACCTGCTGTCGCCGGCCCGGCGGCCGGTGCAGGTGACCCGCGATCTCGCCAGCTTCTGGAAGAACGGCTATGCCGCCGTCCGTGCCGACCTCCGCGGCCAGTATCCGAAACACTCCTGGCCCGACAATCCTTTGCTGGCGGAACCGACCGCGCGGGCGAAGCCGCGGCCGCGGTGACGTGATTCTGTCCGGGTCAGGTCCGCTATGCAGTGCAGCAACTACAGCGCCAGCAATTTTAATTCTGTCTGCGTCCGGTCTGCGATGCGGTGCAACATGCACAGCGCAGGCAAATTTTATTCTGTCTGTGCTGGGTCTGCGATGCAGTGCAGCAAGCATCTTGCATGTCTGGGACGCGGCGCTGGATGCAAATTTACGATCTCAAACAGCGCACCGATCTTACCATATTGGGCGCCTTGAGTCCTTCAGAGACCCTCCGGCTTCAGGTCGCCGAGTTCACCCGGAGGATTAGCGAAAGGTGGGAAGTGTGCCTGGTCTGCCACCGCGCGGAAATGCCCGAGCGCCCAATGCACGGAGGGGAAGGCGAGCTCCTTGCGGGCGATCTCATCAAAGCTGAAGAAGCCGACCTCTTCGCTCTCCGGACCCGGCGCGATGCCGGGTGTCGCGAGATGCGCGCGGTAGATCAGCTGCACCTGGCTCAAGCGCGGGATGGAATAGACGGCGAGCAAAGCCTCAATCTCGATCTTCGCCGTCGCTTCTTCTAAGGCCTCGCGCATCGCGCCTTCCGTCGTGGTCTCGTGCTGCTCCATGAAGCCGGCGGGCAGGGTCCAGAAGCCCTTGCGCGGGTTGATCGCGCGGCGGCAGAGCAGGATCTTGCCGCCCTCGTGGACGACCGAGCCGACCACGATCTTCGGATTTTCGTAGTTGATGAAGCCGCAATCGACGCAGACCAGGCGTTCGAGGCTGTCGCCCTCGGGAATGAAGCGCTTGAAGTTGCCCTTCGCCTGGGAAGCGTCGTCGCTCATTGTCTCTTCAGGGCGGCGACGCCGGGCAGGTCCTTGCCTTCCAGCCATTCCAGGAAGGCGCCGCCCGCGGTCGAGACATAGGAGAACTGGTCGACCACGCCGGCATGGGCGAGCGCCGCGACGGTGTCGCCGCCGCCCGCGACCGAGAGCAAGGCCTTCGACGTGGTGAGCGCGGCGGCGGCCTTGGCGGCCGCGGTGGTGCCCTGGTCGAAGGGCGACGTCTCGAAGGCGCCGACCGGGCCGTTCCAGACCAGGGTCTTGCAGGTCTTCAGGAGATCGCCGATCTCCTTCGCCGATTTCGGCCCGATGTCGAGGATCATCTGGTCGGCCGGAACCGCATCGATATCGACGGTCTTGGTGGCGACGCCGGCCTTGAACTCGGCGGCCGTGACCGCGTCCACCGGCAGCACGATGCGGCAATTCTTCCGCTTAGCCTCGGCGACGATCTTGCGCGCGGTCTCCGCCATGTCGCGCTCGGCCAGCGACTTGCCGACTTCCTTGCCCTCGGCGAAGAGGAAGGTGTTGGCCATGCCGCCGCCGATCACCAGGAGATCGACCTTGCCGACCAGATTGCCGAGCAGGTCGAGCTTGGTCGAGACCTTGGCGCCGCCGACGATCGCCATCACCGGACGCTTCGGGTTACCGAGCGCCGCACTGAGATGATCGAGCTCGGTCTGCATGAGTCTTCCGGCGACAGCCGGCAAGACCTTTGCAATGCCTTCGGTCGAGGCATGGGCGCGATGCGCACACGAAAATGCGTCGTTCACGTAAACATCCGCCAGCGCGGCCAGCGCCTTGGCGAAGCCGGCGTCATTCGCCTCCTCCGCATCGTGGAAGCGGAGATTCTCCAGCAGCAGGACGTCGCCGTCCTTCAGCTTAGCAACCGCCGCTTCCGCCGGCGCACCGATGCAGTCCTCGGCGAAGGCGACCGGACGGCCGAGCGCCTTCGCCAGCGGCGCGACCAGCGGCTGCAGCGAGAATTCCGGCGCGCGCTTGCCCTTGGGTCGCCCGAAATGCGCCATCACGATCACCTTGGCGCCCTTGCCGACCAGTTCCTTCAACGTGGCCGCGGATCGGTCGATGCGCGTTGAATCGGTCACCTTGCCGTCCTTCATCGGGACGTTGAGGTCGAGGCGCACGATTGCGCGCTTGCCACGAAAGTCGAGGTCGTCGAGGGTGCGGAATTCGCTCATGGTCGCTCGGGTCCTGGGTCGCTCGGGGGGTGGATATCCATCTGTCCGGAAGGGACAAGCATCGCCCTGGGCCAAGTGCCATAGACGGCGGTGGATTGCAACCGCGCCACTCTGAAAGCTAAGATTCGCCCGTCATGGGGAGTATTTGATGGCGTTTCGCTCCGCGTTGATCACCGGCGCCTCCAGTGGAATCGGCGAGGCCTTCGCCCGCGGCCTGCCGCGCTCGACGGCCTTGCTGCTGGCCGGGCGCGACCGCGATCGGCTGAGCAAGCTCGCCCAGGAGCTGACCTCGCCCGGCCGCGTGGTCCGGATCGTCACCGCCGATCTTTCGGATGACCAGGAGCGCGGCGCCGCGATCGCGGCCGCCGAGAGCGCCGCGGTCGACCTCGTGATCAACAATGCCGGCGTCGGCCGGCTCGGCCGGGTGATCGAGAACGCGCCGGAGCGGGAATCGGAGATCGTGAAGGTCAACGCCCTGACCCCGGTCGAGATTTGCCGCGCCCTCATCCCCGGCATGCTGCGTCGGGCCGAGGCCAGGCAGAACCAGCCGGAAGGCGAACCAGGCGGCCGGGCCGGGATCATCAATGTCTCCAGCGCCGCGGCTTTCGGGCCGATGCCGTTCTTCGCCACCTATGCCGCCAGCAAGGCCTTCCTGCTGCACTACACCGAGGCGCTGGCGGAAGAGCTCTCCGACCGGCCGATCGACATCCTGGCGCTCTGCCCCGGCGCCACCAAGACGCGCTTCTTCGAACGCGCCGGCATCGAGCATCTCGGCTTCTCCATGCACGAGCCGGATCGGGTCGTACGCGAAGGCCTGCAGGCGCTCGGCCATCGCACGGTCCATATCGTCGGCCCCGGCAACTATCTCGCCACCGCCGCGATGCGCTTTCTGCCCCGACGCATCGTCACCGCCGCGGTCGAAAGCGTCACGAAGAAGTGGAGCTGAGTGCCGTCAGTTCGCGGGCGGGCAGAGTTCATGGTAAATGTGCATCATGAAATCGTCCAAGGTGCTGCAGAACGGCTTGGCCAGTTCCACGGCCTGGGCCGAGCGCCCGGTTTCCATAAGCAGCTCTGCCAAGTCGAACTCCATCTTGCGCCGCAGGTCCGGCAGGAACCGGGTTCGCAGAAGCGGATCGGCCAGCGCCAGCCGCAATTCACGTTCCGCATTGCCGAGATCGTGCACATCGGTGAGTTGATAGACCTGGCCTTGCAGCCAGTGTGAACGCGGATCATTCGGGTATTGTTGGATGAGTGCCGGACCCAGGCGCAGGGTGGCATCATTCCCGACCGGCACTTCGGAACTTGGAATCATTCCCGCCGTCAGCGCGTATTGATGATGCAGCGTCCCGGCGCGCGCGATCGCGATCACAAAGAGCACCCCGCCAAGGCCCGCGAGCAAGCGTGCCGGATATCGCCACCTTGGGGCCGGCCCTTCGCCCTCCCAGTTGAGCCACAACAGACCGCCGAGGGCGAAACCGGTGACCGCGCCGCCGAGATGCGCCGCACCGTCAATCCCGGTATGGCTCCCGATGAAGATCAGCGGCACGAGCGAAAGGCCCACCGCGCGCAGCATCTCCCATTGCAGGTCCCATCGGCGCGCCTCGCGCGAATGAAACATGACGACGAAAGCCGCGGCAATCAGGCACATGATGGCGCCCGAAGCGCCGACCGAGACGATGTCCGAAGGGTTCAGCAAGAAGGACCCGAGAGCGCCGCCGATGGCGCCCAGGAAGAACAGGACGAACAGCCAGGTTCGGCCGACCCTCCGCTCGAGATCGGGGCCAATCGACCACAGCGCGAGGCCGTTCATCAGGATATGCAGGAGGCTGCCGTGCAGCAGCGGCGCGGTCAGGAGGCGATACCATTCGCCGCGCTCGGCGACGAGATCCGGGACCAGCGCGCCGTAGGCGACCAGGGTTTCGATGCTCGGCGTGAACTTCACGCCGCCACCGACCGGGCGCATCACCTCGATGGCGTAGATCGCGCAGATAGACACCAGCAGTGTCGCGGTAAGCCACGGCCTTACGGCCGGCGCGGCCTGAATTTCATCCTGGGCGGGCAGCGGGCTCGCGGCGAGGCTCATGCCGCGATCCTACAAGGCGACCCCGCGACCGTCAAAGTGGCGACGCTGCAGTGCTGTCGCTACCCCCGGTTCTCCAGCGGAAAGAACACGATCTGCTCGGGGTTGAGGCCGGTCGGCTGCTCCGGTGGCTTGCCGTCGAATTCCAGCGGGCGATAGACGCTGGCGCCGATGATGCCGTCGCCGAGCGCGCCGTCTTCCGCCAGCGGCATCATGATCCGCTCGCCGGAGAAGTTGCGGTTGACCCGGCTGTAGATGAGACCGGTGCCGCGCAGGAGAGCGGGCTCGGTGACGATGCGCCGGTGCCAGGGGAAGAAGACCTGATAGACCTCGGGCGTGAAGAACTCGGTCATCTTGAGGCCGCGCGGCGACTTGCCGAAGGCACGCACGATCTCCTCGCCGGCAAGCCGGCCGGTGAATGTGTCGCTGTCGCGGTCGTATTTCCACGACCAGACGTAACGAAGATTGCGGCCGATCGCGACCGGGTCGATGCCGCCCCAGGCCGGCATGCGGCGCGTGCCGCGCGCCTGGTCCCAGTGCGCGGCGATGGCGCGCAGCTCCGGCCCGGTGATGCTGTCGAAGAATTCCTGGAAGCTCATGGCGCGCCGTCCGGGTCAAGCGGGTAGAAGGCGACCTGCTCCGGCGTGAAGTCCGGACCGAGCGGGCGATGCTCATCGCCGGGGGGCAGCGAGGTGTAGAAGGTGCCGCCGATAATGCCGTCGCCGACCACGCCATCCTCCGCCAGCGGCAGGCTGATCCGCTCGCCGGTCATGCTGGAGCCCATGCGCGAGAACACCATGCCGGTGCCGTGGAAGAAGCTGGGCTCGGTGACGACCCGGCGATGCCGCGGGAACACCACTTCATACACATTTGGCGCGTAGAACGCGTCCATCTGCATGCCGCGCAGCGACTTGCCGAAAGCACGGTCGATCTCCTCGCCTGCCAGCCGGCCGAGGAAGGAGTCCGCAGCCTGGTCGTATTTCCAGGCCCAGACATAGCGCAGATGCCGTCCGATCCCAACCGGGTCGATGTCGCGGAAGGCCGGCATGCGCCGGCCGCCCCGCGCCGCCGCCCATTGGCCGGCGAGAACGCGCAAGGGCTCGGACTGGATCGCCTGGAAAAAGGCTTCGAAGCTCATTGCCGGAGATATGGCATGACCGACATCAAATTGCACCCTGGGCGGGACGGCGGGACGGAGCCAAATCGGTTAGTGACTTCTGTTTCAGAAGTTACTACGATCGGCCGATGCGCTGGAACGAGATCGACGACTCGCTTTGTGGACTGGCCCGCACGCTCGGCGTGATCGGCGACCGCTGGACCATGCTGGTCTTGCGCGAATGCTTTCTCGGCACGCGGCGCTATGACGAGTTCCAGCTGAACCTGGGCGCGGCGCCGCATCTCGTCGCCGCGCGGCTGAAGAAGCTGGTCGAGCATAAGGTGCTGGAGAAACGGCGCTACCAGGACCATCCGCCGCGCTATGAATACCGGCTGAGCGAGCGCGGCCATGAGCTCTATCCCGCCTTCATCGCCCTCATTGGCTGGGGCGAGAAATGGCTGAAGTCGCCGCAGGGGCCGGCGACGATCCGCACCCACAAGGGCTGCAACCACCGGCTCCATATCGTGCCGACCTGCGCGGCCTGCGGGGAAGCGGTGACCGCGCGCGACGTCAAGGCGACGATGACACCGCGCTTTGCCGCCGAACGCGCCAAGCGCCTGGCAGCAGCGAGGAAAGCAACCGCATGATGTCTCGATTCATCACGCCCCGCCTGATCACGCCGGGCCGCATCGTCGCGGCCGGTGCCATCGTCTCGCTGATCGGCTACGGCGTGCGCGCCGATTTCGGCCTGTTCCAGGAACCGATGCTGGAGACACGCGGCTGGAGCCGCGAGACCTTTGCCCTGGCGCTGGCGATCCAGAACCTGATGTGGGGCCTGGGCCAGCCTTTCGCCGGCGCCATCGCCGACCGCTATGGCGGCGGCCGGGTGCTGGCCGGCGGCGCCTTGCTCTATGCCGCGGGCATCGCGCTCGGCGCCGTGGTCGAGGGCTCCTTCGCCCTGCACCTGACGCTGGGCGTGATGACCGGGCTCGGGCTTTCGGGGGCCTCAATGTTCATCGTGCTCGGCGCCTTCGGCCGGCTGTTGCCGCCGGAGCGGCGCGCCTGGGCGTCGGGCGTCGCCACCGCGGCGGGCTCGCTCGGCCAGTTCCTGTTCGCACCGATCGGCCAGGGCTTCATCGCCGCCTGGGGCTGGCCGGTCGCGCTGATGCTGCTCGCGGCCGCCGCCTTGCCGATCATCCCGGTCGCCTTCGCCCTGCGCAGCCACCGCGAGCCGGCCGCAACGCCGCAGGCACCGCAGAGCCTCGGCGCCGCATTGCGCGAAGCTTCGACGCACAAGAGCTATTGGCTGCTGATCGCCGGCTTCTTCGTCTGCGGCTTTCACCTCGCCTTCATTCAGGTGCATATGCCGGCCTATATCGCCGGATATGGATTGAGCCCCGCGGTCGGCGCCTGGGCGATCGGCTTCGTCGGGCTTTTCAACACCATCGGCGCTTATGCCGCTGGCGTGCTCGCCGGACGCCGCAGCAAGAAGAACCTGCTCTCGGCGATCTATCTCGGCCGCGCGGCGGTCATTGCGATCTTCGTGCTGACCCCCGTCTCGGTGCCCAGCGTGCTCGCCTTCTCCGCCGCCATGGGCCTGCTCTGGCTCTCGACCGTGCCGCCGACCTCCGGCCTGGTCGCGTTGATGTTCGGGCCGCGCTACATGTCGATGCTGTTCGGCCTGGTCTTCTTCAGCCACCAGATCGGCGCCTTCATCGGGGTCTGGCTGGGCGGCTGGGCCTATGACGCCTATGGCTCCTACAGCCTGGTCTGGTGGATCAGCGTCGGGCTCGGTATCGCCTCCGCCGCCTTGCATTGGCCGATCGCCGAACGGCCGGCGCGGGCGGCGCTGCAAGTTGCGTGAGGCGGCGGCGGATCACCGCTTTGCCCTGAAGCTGCTGGCATGGATCACCGGGATCTGGCTGGCGGCAATGGCACTGCTCATCGCAGCCGCCGCCTTGCCGCCGCAGGCGAGCGGGACCGTGATCGTGCTCTATCCGATCGGGACCGATGCCGCCCAATCCGTCACGGCGAGCGCTGCTGCAGGTGCGAAGTTGGTCTCAGCGTCCTGGTTCGACAACCTGCTGGTGGTCGCCGACGACGCGCCGGGACTGGCCGGTCGTCTGCAACAACAGGGCGCGCTCGCAGTCTTTGAGAACATGTCCTTCGCCGGTTTCAGCTTCGCCGGCTGCATCGGCGCGACGGCGCGCGGAAATTAACCATTAATTTGCCTTCAGTTGGCGAGGATGGGAGACTTGGCCTTCCGCCATCGCTCCCGGGGGAGAGTTGCACGGCGGAACACGGAGACTGCATGGATTCCGCTGCGCCGTCCTATCCCTGGCTGAAGCATTATCCGTCCGAGGTCGACTGGGCGGCGCCGCTGCATGCCAAGCCGGTCTTCGCGCTGCTCGAGGAATCCGCGGCGCTGTTTCCCGAGAACGACTGCATCGAGTTCCAGGACCGGTGCTTCACCTATGCCGAGGTGAAGGAGCTTTCCGATCGCGCGGCCAAGGGGCTGATCGAAGCCGGCTTCAAGCCGGGCATGAAGCTCGGCCTGTTCCTGCCGAACTGCCCCTGGTTCGTGGTCTTCTATTACGCGGGCCTCAAGGCCGGCGGCGTGATCGTCAACTTCAACCCGCTCTATGTCGAGCCGGAGATCGCGCGCCAGATCGAGGATTCCGAGACTGACTTCATGGTGACACTCGATCTCGCGATCCTGCTGCCGAAGATCACCCACCAGATCGGCACCACGCGGCTGAAGCATGTCGTGGTCTGCCCGATGGCCGAGCAGTTGCCCTTCCCGCAGAATTTCCTGTTCCCGATCGTGATGCGGAAATCGATCGCGCATATGCCCGAGGACAAGGGCTGCATCGCGATGAAGGACCTGATCGACAACGACGGCAAGATCGAGCTGCCGCTGATCGATCCCAAGACCACGCTCGCCGTGCTGCAATATACCGGCGGCACCACCGGCGTGCCCAAGGGCGCCGCGCTCAGCCACGCCAACATCTACATCAACGCCCGGCAGATTCAGCTCTGGTTCCACGCCTTGGACAAGCCGGAGACCAAGATCGTCGGCGTGCTGCCGCTGTTCCATGCCTTCGCCATGACCTGCGTGATGAACCTGGCCCTGGCCTTCGGCGCCTGCATGCTGCTGGAGCCGCGCTTCGAGGCGCTGAAGCTGCTGCGGCTGATCGCCCGCAAGCACCCGAACGCGATGGCCGGCGTGCCGACGCTCTACAACGCGCTGCTGAACACGCCGGGGGCGGAGAATTTCGATCTCTCCTCGCTGGAGATCTGCATTTCCGGCGGCGCTCCCCTGCCGCGCGAGGTCGCCAAGGCCTTCAAGGTCAAGACCGGGGCCGCGCTGCTGGAAGGCTACGGCTTGAGCGAGACCTCGCCGGTCACCTGCATCAACCCGCCGGCGCTGGGCTCCAAGCCGGGCTCGATCGGCCTGCCGGTGCCGGGCACGATCTGCGAGATCGTCTCGCTCGATGACCGCAAGACGCTGCTGCCGACCGGCGAGACCGGCGAGATCTGCTTCCGCGGCCCGCAGGTGATGATGGGCTATTGGAACAAGCCCGAAGCCACGGCAGAAGTCATCATGGACGGCCGGCTGCACACCGGCGATGTCGGGCACATCGATGAAGAGGGTTACGTCTTCATCACCGACCGGTTGAAGGAGATGATCAACTGCTCCGGCTTCAAGGTTTATCCGCGCCTGGTCGAGGAGGCGATCTACCAGCATCCGGCGGTGCGCGAATGCGCCGTCATCGGCGTGCCCGATGCCTATCGCGGCCAGACCGTGAAGGCGGTGGTCGCGCTGAAGGCCGATGCCGCCTTGAGCGAGGAGCAGCTGGCGCATTTCCTGGAAGACAAACTCTCGAAGATCGAGAAGCCAACCCAATATGAGTTCCGTGCAGATCTGCCGAAGACGGCCGTCGGCAAGATCCAGAAGAAGATCCTGATCGATGAAGCCGCGGCCGCCCATGCGGCTCTGAAGGAGAAGTCATGAAAGAGGCCGTCATTGCCGGCTATGTCCGGTCGCCCTTCCACTTCGCCCACAAAGGTGATCTGACGAGGGTCCGACCGGATGACCTGACCGCCGCCGTGGTCAAGGCGCTGATCGCCAAGACCGGCATCGACACCAAGGAGATCGAGGACCTGCTCTTGGGCTGCGCCTTCCCCGAGGGCGAGCAGGGCTTGAACGTGGCGCGGCTGATCGCGCTGATCGCCGACCTGCCGCAATCGGTGGCGGGCGCCACCATCAATCGCTTCTGCGGCTCCTCGATGCAGGCGATCCATTCCGCGGCGGGCGCCATTGCTTTGGGGGCCGGCGACGTCTTCATCTGCGCCGGGGTCGAGAGCATGACGCGGGTCCCGATGATGGGCTTCAACCCGATGCCCAACCCGGCGCTCAACGACCGCCTGCCCGCCGCCTATATCTCCATGGGCACGACGGCGGAGAACGTGGCGAAGAAATACGGCATCACCCGCGCCGAGCAGGAGGCCTTCGCGGTCGAGAGCCAGGCCAAGGCCTCGACCGCCCGCCAGGCCGGCAAGCTCACCGACGAGATCACGCCGATCCAGAACGGCAAGGACCAGGTGGTGAGCGACGGCTGCATCCGCGAGGGCACCACGCTCCAAACCCTGGCCGGGTTGAAGCCGGCCTTCGACGAGAAGGGCGTGGTGACCGCCGGCACTTCCTCGCCGCTGACCGACGGTGCCGCCGCCTGTCTGGTGACCTCGGCGGAGTTTGCCAAGGCGCATGGGCTCAAGCCGCTGGCCAAGGTGAAGAGCATCGCGGTCGCCGGCTGCGCGCCGGAGATCATGGGCATCGGCCCGGTCGCCGCGACGCAGAAGGCACTGAAGCGCGCCGGGCTCACCATCAACGACGTGGACGTGATCGAGCTCAATGAGGCCTTCGCCGCACAGGCGTTGGCCTGCATGCGCGACCTCAAGATCGACCCGGCGAAGGTCAATCTCGACGGCGGCGCGATCGCGCTGGGGCACCCGCTCGGCGCGACGGGTGCGCGCATCACCGGCAAGGCCGCGGCCTTGCTGAAGCGCGAGGGCAAGCAGTTCGCGCTCTCGACCCAATGCATCGGCGGCGGCCAGGGTATCGCCACCATCCTGGAGGCGGTGTGATGGCCATCGATCGCGCCGCCGTCATCGGCGCCGGGCTGATGGGCAGCGGCATTGCCGCGCAGATCGCCAATGCCGGCGTGCCGGTGCTGCTGCTGGACATCGTGCGCGATCCGAACGATCGCAGCGGCGTCGCCAAGGGCGCCATCGACAAGCTGCTGAAGGCGGATCCGGCGCCCTTGATGTCAAAGGCGGCGGCCAAGCTGATCACGCCGGGCAATATCGAGGACGATCTCGCGCAGCTGAAGGACGTCGACTGGATCGTCGAGGCGGTGATCGAGAAGCTGGACGTCAAGCAGGACCTCTATCGCAAGATTGAGCCCTTTCGGAAGAAGGGCTCGGTGGTCTCCTCCAACACCTCGACCATTCCGCTGCAGACCCTGGTCAAGGACGAGCCCGAGAGCCTGCAGCGCGACTTCGTGATCACCCATTTCTTCAACCCGCCGCGCTACATGCGCCTGCTGGAGGTGCTGGGCGGCGCCAAGACCCGGCCGGAGGCCGTGGCGGCGGTCAGCGATTTCGGCGACCGGCGCTTGGGCAAGGCGATCATCGCCGCCAAGGATACGCCGGGATTCGTCGCCAACCGGATCGGCGTGTTCTGGATGCAGGCCGCGGTCAACGCCGCGCTCGACCTCGGCCTCACGGTTGAGGAGGCGGATGCGATCATGGGCCGGCCGATCGGCGCGCCGAAGACCGGCATCTTCGGCCTGCTCGACCTGGTCGGCCTCGACCTGCAGCCGCATGTCGACAAGTCGATGCGACAGGCGCTGAAGCCGGACGATGCCTACCAGAGCGTCCGCCGCGACTTCCCGCTGATGCAGAAGATGATCGACGACGGCTATACCGGCCGCAAGGGTAAGGGCGGCTTCTATCGCCTGCAAAGGAACGGCGCGGAGAAGGTCAAGGAATCGATCGACCTCAAGACCGGCGAATACCATGTCTCCGAGCGCGCGCGGCTGGAATCGGCAGACGCGGCCAAGGGCGGACTCAGGGTCCTGGTCACGCACAAGGACAAGGGCGGGCAGTATGCCTGGGCGGTGCTCTCGAAGCTCCTGAGCTATGCCGCCTCGCTGGTGCCGGAGATTTCCGACGACGTCGCCAATGTCGATCTCGCGATGCGCACCGGCTTCAACTGGAAGCGCGGGCCGTTCGAGATGATCGACCAGCTCGGCGCCACCTGGTTCGCCGAGAAGATCGCCGCCGAGAAGATGGCGGTGCCGCCACTGCTGAAGCTGGCGGCGGAGAAAGGCGGCTTCTACCGGGTCGAGAGCGGCAGGCTGCAATTCCTCGGCACCGACGGCGCCTATCACGACGTGAAGCGCGCGGAGGGCGTGCTGCTGCTCGGCGACATCAAGCGCGCGGGGAAGCCGATCCTGAAAAACGGATCGGCCAGCTTGTGGGATATCGGCGACGGCGTCGCCTGTCTCGAGTTCCACAGCAAGATGAACTCGATCGACCCCGATACGCTCGACATGGTGAAGAAGTCGGTCACCCATGTCGGGAAGGGCATGAAGGCGCTGGTGATCCACAACGAGGCCGACAACTTCTCGGTGGGCGCCAATATCGGCTTGGCACTCTTCGCCGCCAATATCGCCATGTGGCCGATGATCGAAGACCTGATCGGCCAGGGCCAGGCCGCCTACAAGGCGGTGAAGTTCGCGCCCTTCCCGGTGATCGGCGCACCGAGCGGCATGGCCTTAGGGGGAGGCTGCGAGATCCTGCTGCATTGCGCGGCGGTGGTCGCCCATGCCGAGACCTATATGGGCCTGGTCGAGGTCGGTGTCGGCCTGATCCCCGGCTGGGGCGGCTGCAAGGAGCTGCTGCTCCGCAATCAGCCCGGCCCGAAGGATCCCAAAGGCCCGATGCCGCCGGTCGCCGCGGCCTTCGAGACCATCTCGCTGGCCAAGGTGGCGAAGTCCGCCGCCGAGGCGAAAGAGCTGAAACTGCTGCGGCCGAGCGACGGCATCACCATGAACCGCGACCGCCTGCTGTTCGACGCCAAGGCCCGCGCCCTGGAACTGCTGGCGGCCGGATACAAGGCACCGGAGCCGCAGGAGATGCGCCTGCCCGGGCCGACCGCGAAGACCGCATTGCAGCTCGCGGTCGACGGCTTCCGCCTGCAAGGCAAGGCCTTGCCGCATGACGTGACGGTCTCGAACGCGCTGGCCGATGTGCTCTCCGGCGGGGCCACGGATTTCACCGCCACCGTCACCGAGGACCAGATCCAGAAGCTGGAGAAGAAGGCGTTCATGGCGCTGCTGCGCACCGGCCCGACCCTCGCGCGGATGGAGCACATGCTCACGACGAACAAGCCGCTCAGGAACTAGCGATGTCGGCAAGAGCCTTCAGTCGCACCCCCACCCCACCCTCCCCCGAAGACGGGGGAGGGAGTGTCATCGCGCCCTCGCCCTATCCAGTCCCCTCCCCCGACTTCGGGGGAGGGTTAGCGTCGGGGTACCCCAGACTCGATCCGCGACGGAGACAATAGAAATGCCCGCCTATAAAGCGCCGCTCCGCGAGATCAAGTTCGTCCTCTACGAGCTGCTGAAAGCAGACTCACTCTCGAACACCGTGCCGGCCTATGCCGAGGCGACGCCGGAGACGATCGACGCCATCCTCGAAGCGGCGGGACAGTTCTGCGAGGAAGAGCTGCAGCCCTTGAACCATCCGGGCGACGAGGAAGGCTGCCATTTCGACAACGGCGTGGTGACGACGCCGAAGGGCTTCAAGGAAGCCTATGCCAAGTTCGTCGAATCCGGCTGGCCCGGACTGCCTTGCGATCCCGATTACGGCGGCCAAGGGCTGCCGAAGCTGATCAACTTCGCGGTCGAGGAGATGATCTGCTCGGCCAATCTCTCCTTCGGCATGTATCCAGGCCTCTCCAACGGCAATTACAACGCCATCCACGCGCATGGCAGCGACGAACAGAAGGCGCTCTACCTGCCGAAGCTGGTGACCGGCGAATGGTCCGGCACGATGTGCCTGACCGAGCCGCATTGCGGCACCGATCTGGGCTTGTGCAAGACCCGGGCGGAGGCCAATGCCGACGGGTCCTATAACCTCTTCGGCACCAAGATCTTCATCTCGGCCGGCGAGCATGACTTGACCGACAACATCATCCATCTGGTGCTGGCGCGCCTGCCCGATGCGCCGGCGGGGATCCGCGGCATCTCGCTGTTCGTCTGTCCGAAGTTTCTGCCGACCGCGGATGGCGGTGTGGGTGCGCGCAATAAGGTCGCCTGCGGCTCGATCGAGAAGAAGATGGGGATCAAGGCCTCCTCGACCTGCGTCATCAATTTCGACGGCGCGCAAGCCTGGCTGGTCGGCAAGCCGAACAAGGGCATGTCGGCGATGTTCACCATGATGAACACCGCGCGCCTCGCCGTCGGCATGCAGGGATTGGGCATCGCCGAGGCCGCCTATCAGGGTGCCGTCACCTATGCCCGCGACCGGCTGCAGATGCGTTCGCTCGCCGGCGCCAAGTTCCCGGAGAAGCCTGCCGACCCGATCATCGTCCATCCCGACGTGCGCCGCATGCTGCTGAAGATGCGGGCGCTGACCGAGGCCTCGCGCGCGCTATCCTATTGGATGGGCCTGGAGCTCGACATCGCGTCGCACCATCCCGATCCGGAACGCCGCGCCGAAGCCGACGATCTGGTCGCCCTGCTGACACCGATCGTGAAGGCCTTCCTCACCGACCACGGTTTCGACGCCGCCAATCTCGGGGTCCAGGTGTTCGGCGGCCATGGCTATATCCGCGAATGGGGCATGGAGCAGCTGGTCCGCGACGCCCGCATCACGCAGATCTACGAAGGCACCAACGGCATCCAGGCGCTGGATCTCGTAGGGCGCAAGCTCGGCACCGGGGTGGGGCGCATGGCGCGCCGCTTCTTCCACCCCGTCTCGGAATATATCGAAGCGGCGTCGGAGAAGCCGGCGCTGCAGGAGTTCGTCCTGCCGACCGCGAAAGCCTTCGCCAAGCTGCAGCAGGCCACCGCCTGGCTGGCGCAGGCCGGCATGGCCGATCCTGAGGAAGCCGGCGCAGCCGCGACCGACTATCTCCGCCTCTTCGCGCTGACGGCGCTGGCTTACATGTGGTGCCGCATGGCCGAGATCGCGCTGGAGAAGAAGGACGGCGAGGAAGCCGCCTTCTACGACGCCAAGCTTGCCGCCGCCCGTTTCTTCATGGCCCGCCTGCTGCCGGAGACCAACAGCCTCTTCACCATGCTGACCGCCGGCAAGTCGACGCTGATGGCCCTGCCGGCTGAGGCGTTCTGATAAATCGTCATCCGCGGGCTTGACCCGCGGATCTCCGGAACAGTGAAACTCGGATAAAGATGCCCGGGTCGAGCCCGGGCATGACGGTGTTTGGGATTACTCCGCCGCGCGGCCTTCTTTCCACGGCATCTGCGGGAACTCGCGCGCGGCTTCCTTGCGCTCCCAGTCGAACATGTAGTCGCGGGTGATCGGCACGGTGTTGATGCCGCGCGCCATCTGGATCTGGAACACCATGTTGTAGTCGTAGCGGAAGGAGAGCTCGCTGCCGATCAGGTAGAACTCCCACATCCGGCAGAAGCGCTCGTCATAGAGCTTCCGGATCTCCTCGCGGTGCTTCTCGAAATTCGCGCGCCAGGCCTTGATCGTCTCGGCGTAGTGCAGCCGCAGGATTTCGATGTCCGTCACCCAAAGCCCGGTCTTCTCGATCCAGGGCGTCACTTCCGACAAGGCCGGGCTGTAACCGCCGGGGAAGATGTATTTGCGCAGCCAGGGGTTGGTGTAGCCGGGCCCATCGCGGCGGCCGATGGCGTGCAGAAGAGCCGCGCCGGCGGGCTTCAGCAGCTTTTCGACCTGCCGGAAGAATTCCGGATAGTGCTTGATGCCGACATGTTCGAACATGCCGACCGAGACGATGCGGTCGAAGCGCTCCGGCACCAGGCGGTAGTCCTGCAGACGGAACTCGACCTGGCCCTCGAGCCCGGCATCCTTGGCGCGCTGCTGCGCGACCTCGAGCTGCTCCTTGGAGAGCGTGACACCGATGACCTTCACGCCGGCGGTCTTGGCGAGATAGATGCCGAGCGCGCCCCAGCCGCAGCCGATGTCGAGCACCAGTTGGCCGGGCTCGAGCAGGAGCTTCGAGGCGATGTGGCGCATCTTGGCCTGCTGTGCCTCGCCGAGGCTGATGTTCAATTTCGGCCAATAGGCGCAGGAATACTGCATGCTCTCGTCGAGGAAGAGCGAGAACAGCTCCCGGCTGAGGTCATAGTGGTGCGCGACGTTCTCGCGCGCGCGGCCGACCGGGTTGGTCTGGTGCCACCAGCGCAGGATCCGGTTCGCCGCCCCGCTCAGCTTCTGGGTCCAGGCGCCGCTGAGCTCGTTGGTGTTGGCGAGCCCGATATCCATGAGGTCGTAGATCGAGCCCTGCTCGATGGTGATCCGGCCGTCCATATAGGCCTCGCCCACCTTGAGGAAGGGGTTGAGCCCGATCTCCCAGCCGATGCGCGCGTCATTCAGGCGTAACGTCACCTCCGGCGTGCCGGACCCGTAGGTGGCCTTGCGGCCGTGGTGATCGATCAGATGGATCCGGCCCTGTCTCAGGCCGTGCTTCAGCAGGGTTCCGAACATTTCCCCATCATCCCCAAGATGGATAAGCGCCCTTGGGTGAAACACTAATTTAACCAAATCCGGTGCGTCAACGTGCCAGCCATGCGCCTCGTTCCAGGCTGGTAACGGGTTGATGCAAGGGCGGTTTCCAGGATTTCAAACCTGGGACTACGGCTGGGCGGGGAAACAGAACCCTGGGGGCCAACGGCTTGACACCGGCCGCCGAAACCCGCACAGATGCGCCCGCAATCGACGTTTTGGCTGGTCTTGGCGGCCCGGCAGTCCCCGCCGGCGGTTCTTCAAGCTTCCCATCACTGGTTGTTGTGTGTGGACCCTGCCGTAGCGCAGGGTTGTTTCAAGCTTGAGGAGGCCGTTATGGCTCAGGGTACTGTTAAGTGGTTCAACTCCGTGAAGGGTTTCGGTTTCATCCGCCCGTCCGACGGATCGAGCGATGTGTTCGTGCACGTGACCGCCGTCGAGCGGGCCGGCATGAGCGGCTTGGCCGAAGGCCAGAAGGTCAGCTATGACCTCGCCACCGAGCGTGGCAAGACCGCCGCGGTCAATCTGAAGGCGATCTAAGCCCGACCGAGTGCTTTAAACGGGCGGTCGCCTTCCGGCGGCCGCCCGTTTTCTATTTCAAGAGGCGGATGCTGGACTGATGCGCGAAGCCGAGCTGTTGCAGCGCCTGCTCTATCGCGACGGGCTCTGCCTGATCATCGACAAGCCCGCGGGCCTGCCGGTCCATGCCGGCCCCGGCGGCGGCGACAATCTCGAGAAGCATCTCGATGCTTTGCGCTTCGGCTTGCCGCATCCGCCCGCCCTAGCCCACCGGCTAGACCGCGACACCAGCGGCTGCCTGGTACTCGGCCGCCATCGCAAGGCGCTGTCGCGGCTCGGCAAGCTGTTCCAGGGCGGCGGGGTCGAGAAGACCTATTGGGCGGTGACGTCGGGTGTGCCCGCGGAAGCGGAAGGCGTGATCGACCGGCCGCTGAAGAAGGTCACCAACCGGACCGGCGGCTGGAAGATGGTGATCGACCCGGAAGGCCAGGCCTCGGTCACCGAATATCGCGTGCTGGGGACCGGCGATGGCCCCTCGGGACAAAGACTGGCTTGGATCGAGTGCCATCCGAAAACCGGCCGGACGCACCAGATCCGCGTGCATCTGGCGGCGCTCGGCGCACCGCTGCTGGGCGACCCGCAATATGGCGACAAGACGCCGGGCGAGCGCCCGCTGCATCTCCTGTCCCGCGCGGTCTCGTTCAAGCTCTATCCGAAGAAGCCGCCGGTCAGCGCCGAGGCGCCGGTGCCGCCGCATATGCGCGCCGCGCTGAAGGCCTGCGGCTGGAAAGAGTCGGTCAGTTGAACGGCGGCTGCTCGACCGGCTGCATGTTGCGCTCGCGCTTGATCCGGTCATAGGCGTCATTCACCGCCATCGCCCGCCGGGTCGCGAGCTCGATAAAGTCCTGGGGCAGGCCGAGCGCCTGGATATGGTCGGGATGCACCGAGGCGATGGCGCGACGATAGGCCTCGTGCACTTCCTTGTCGCTCGCTTTCGCCGAGACGTCGATGATGTCGTAGGGATCCTTCGTCGCCGTGCGCTCGGCCGCGAACAGTTCGGTCAGGCGCTTGATGGCGTGCTTCTTGTAGATGGTGATGGTGCCGTCGGTGGTTTCGAACGGAATGAACATCCGCTCGTCGTTCAGCATGTCGATGACGCGCATGTCGGGCGCGACGAAGACGAACAGGGTCTGCACCTTGCCGTCCTCGAGCTCGACCTCGACCGCGTATTTGTTGCGCGCCTTCTTCTGCCCGGGGCTGAACATGGCTGCGATCCTAGCCCTTGGCTTTTCCGCCAACCAGATCGATTCCGGCGGCCGGAATCGGCGTCATTACCAGCACAGCCCGATATAGCGGCCGCCGGCCTGCGCCGCGGCGGGCAGGCGCACCAGGTCGATCACGGTCTGCTCGGGCCGCAGCTTCGGGAAGGACGCGCCGCCGAGATCGGAATGGGTGACCACGATGGTGTCGCCATGCGCCGCCACCGCGTTCAAGTCGTCGGTCAGCCGCTCCGAGAGATGCGGGATATGCTGCTGGATGTAGGAGAGGTTCGAGCCCATCAGCTTGGCGTAGTTGACGTTGGCGTCGAAGATCTTGAGGTCGTAGCCCTTGCCGAACAACCGCTCGGCCAGGCCGACCGCCGGGCTCTCGCGCAAATCATCGGTGCCGGCTTTGAAGGAGAGGCCGATCAGCCCGACCTTGCGGCTGCCGGCATTCATCACCAGCTCGGCGACGTTCTGGATGCTGAGCTCGTTCGATTCCGAGAGCGCGTTCAGCATCGGCAGATGGAGATCGCGGGCCCGGGCCCGGTAGCGCAATGCCCGCAAGTCCTTCGGCAGGCAGGAGCCGCCATAGGCGAAGCCCGGCCTGAGATAAGCGGTCGAGATGTTGAGCCGGCGGTCGGCGCAGACGATTTCCATCACCTTGTGGCTGTCGATGCCGTGGGCCTTGCAGAGCGCGCCGATCTCGTTGGCGAACACCACCTTGGTCGCGTGCCAGGCGTTGTTGGCGTATTTGACCGCCTCCGCGGTGCCGAGGTCGGTGACATGGACCTGGCCGGGCACGTCCTTGTTGATCTCTTTCAGCACGCGCTCGGTCTCCGGGTCGGACACGCCGAAGATCACGGCGCCGGCCTCGCGGTAGTCGCGGATCGCCGAGCCTTCGCGCAGGAATTCCGGGAAGATCGCCAGGCCGAAATCGCTGTCGGCGCGCTTGCCGGAACTCCGCTCCAGCGCCGGCTTCACCACCTCGGCCATTGAGCCTGGCAGCATGGTCGAGCGGATGATGACGACGTGGAATCCGCTCTTCTTCGCCAGCACCGCGCCGATGCTCTCGCAGACGCGTTCCACCTGGGTGAGATCGAGGTTGCCGTTGCCGAGGCTGGGCGTGCCGACACAGACCAGCGAGGCGGCGCTGCCCATCACCGCCTCGGAAGCGCTGGTGGTGGCCCGCAGCTTGCCGCTGCGAGCACCCTCGCGCACCAGCTCGGCGAGGCCGGTTTCGACGATGGGTGCCACGCCGTCGTTGATCATCTTGGCCTTGGCAGGATTGGTATCGACCGCGACGACGTCATGGCCGTCGGCCGCCAGGCAAGCCGCGGACACGGCGCCGACATAGCCGATGCCAAAGACCGAAATGCGCATTCAGACCCCGAAAGAATATTGATGTGCCGATATTCGGCGGGACGCCGCGACCTGTCTAGAAGGCATTCTTCCCGAAGACGCAGGCGGCGCTGGTCATGGCCAGGATCTTCAGGTCCAGCCACAGCGACCAGTGGTCGATGTAGTAGAGATCGTAGGCGATCCGCGACTTCAGCGCCTCGGCGGTGTTGACCGCGCCGCGATGCCCCTTCACCTGCGCCAGGCCGGTGATGCCGGGCTTCACCCGATGGCGGAAGGCGTATTCGGCGACGATCTCATAGTTCAACCGATCATCGACGCGCATCTGCAGCGGCAGCGGACGCGGGCCGACCAGCGACATGTCGCCCCTGAGGACGTTGATCAGCTGCGGCAGCTCGTCGAGGCTGGTCCGCCGCAGCAGGGCGCCGAACGGGGTCACGCGCGGGTCGTTGCGCTCGGTCTGGCGCCGGCCGCTCGGATCGTGCAACTCGGCGCGCATGGTGCGGAATTTAAGCACCTGGAAGACCCGGTTGCCGAGGCCGTGGCGCTCCTGGCGGAAGAACACCGGGCCGGCGCCGGAGAGCTTCACGCCCAAGGCCAGCGCCAACAGCAGCGGCGCCAGCAGCAGCAGCAACAGCGCCGCCAGCGACCGGTCGAACAGGTCCTTGACGAAGCGTTGCGAGGCGCGCAGCGGGCGTTGCGCCAGCGAGCGCATCTGCAGGCCGGCCATTTCCGCGGTGGTGGAATCCGGCACGCGGAAGCCGACCAGGTCCGGCGCCAGCGCGATATCGACCGGCAGCTGCTTCAGCCGCTGCAGGATAGCGAGCAGCCGCTCCTCGGCATGATGCGGCAGGGCGATGATGATCTTGTCGATCGGCGCGCGGCGATAATATTCGAGGAGATCCTCGGTGGTGCCGCAGATGAGATGCGAAAGCCCGACCCGGTCCGGCCCGCGGCCGCGGCGATCATCGAACAAGCCGACCACCTGCACCACGTCGTCGGCATTCGCCTGCAGCCAATCGACCAGGCGCTGCGCCGGCTCGCCCGAGCCGACGATCGCGACGCGATGCCCGGTGAGGCTCGCCTGGTGCCAGCGCTGCACCACGGGTCGCGCCAAGACCTGCGAGACCAGCGCGCCGCAGCCGCTCCAGGTCGCCCAGGCGAGCAGCCAGGAGGTGACCGGATGCGCTGCCTGTGCGTCGCCGGTCAGCACGCGGCAGATCAGCAGCAGAGCGAGGACCGGGCCGGCGACGCAGATCAGGCTCAGCGCGAGCTGCGCCGGCATCGAGCGGCGCATGATCTTCAGGCCGTCATGAATGTCGAAGGCGCGCGCCGCGGCGAAGAAGAAGGCGACGGCGAGACAGAGCGCGAGGCCGGTCTGCATGGTCGCCGCGCCGTCCGCCGTCAACAGGCCGCCGCGGCTCGCAATCAGCAAGCCCGGCACCGCGAACAGGCCGATGTCGAGCATCAGGAACAGCAGGCCGAGAATCGGGGGCTCGATATAGAATCGCGCGGACGGGGCCTGAGCAACGTCTCCCACCCGACGCTTCTGCGTCGCCTGTAGAAACGACCCCTCCATCCCAGCCAACTCCCTACACCCAATGCGCCGAAGCCCCGATGCGGCTTGTTCTTCGGCAAAACTCCCGGCCGCGCGACGGACTGAACCAGCTTCCAATGGCTAACGATTTAGACCAACACGCCAAAGCGGGGTGTGATCCTCCCGTGAACGAAACTCGCATACCATAATGTATCGCATCGTGGAATCCGTCTCCGCCGGCCTCCCCGCCCGGATACTGGACGCCTATGCTGTCCGCGAAGACACACGAGCGAAGCGTGCCATTCCTGCGCTTCCCCGCAGAGATTTCCGTCCCGGCGGAAGCATGTGTTTTCGTTAAGGAATCTGCGGCAAAACGGGTACAAAGGGCGGCAGCGCAGCCGGGTATCCGCGCGCCGCGCCGGCTTGGCCGGGCGGGAGCGCGTCCGGGTAGATCAGCTTGGGGAGATCAGCTTGAGCACTTTGCCTTCGGTTCGGGAATTGTTGGCCGCGGTGTTCCGCAATGTGCGGTGGATCGCGCTTGCATTGATCGCGCCGCCGGTGATCGCCGTGATCCTGGCCTTCGCGCTGCCGAAGGTCTACCAGGCCGACGCGAAGCTGCTGATCAAGCCGGGTCGCGAGTTCATGCCGGCGGCAAGCATGGGCCAGAACGAGTTCGCGCTGCCCTCCTCCTCCATGGCCGAGATCGTGAAGTCCGAGGTCGAGATCCTGAACAGCAAGGATCTCGCCGAATCGACCTTGAAGGCGGTCACGGTGGCCAACCTCTACCCCGATCTCGCGGGGGCGCCGGCGGACGTCGCGCTGGAACGCGCGGTCACCCGCTTCGAATCCCAGCTTCGAGTCGACCCGATCGACCTTTCGACCGTGGTGAATGTCGGGTTCCGTAGCGAGAATCCGGCGACCGCGACCCAGGTGCTGACGGCGCTGCTGGCCGATTTCCAGGCGCGGCACGTCAATGTCTACAGCACGGGTCAGATCCAGCCGATCCAGGAGCAGATCGCCGCCAAGCAGAAGGACCTCGAAGGGCTCGACGCCCAACGCATCGCCTACCAGAACCAGACCGGCGCCTTCTCGATTCCCGAGCAGCGCGCCAGCCTGATCACCCAGCGCGCCGCGGTGCAGACCCTGCTGCACGACGCCGAGATCAAGGAAAGCGCCCTGGAGCAGCAGGTCGCCTTCCTGAAGAAGAGCAAGGCCAACACGCCGAAAATGGCGGCGCTCGAGAGCGAGACCGATCCCACTTCGCAGACCTCGAGCGAGGCGCTGCAGCAGCTGATGGCGCTCCGCCAGAAGGAGCAGGAGATGCTGGAGCGCTACCAGCCGACCGCGCCGGCCATGGTGCAGATCCGGGCGCAGATCGCGCAGGCCGAGCAGTTCGTGAAGCAGGCGCAGTCGCCGAGCTCGACCAAGACCCGGACCGGCGCCAACCCGCTGCTGGCCTCGATCGACCAGCAGCTGCTGACCGCCCAGTCGGAGCTGACGCCAATCACCTCGCAGATCGAAGGCTACAAGAGCCAGATCGCCGCTTTCGACGGGCAGCTGAAGCAACTGCAGGAGAGCGAGCTCGAGGTCAACAACCTGGAGCGCCAGATCCAGAGCCTGACCGCCGACCTGCAGACTCTCAGGACCAACCTGGAGCAGGCGCGGCTGGCCGAGAACATGGATCAGGCCAAGGTCTCCAGCGTCTCGATCATCGACGCGCCGCGACTGGAGCCCCGCCCGGTCTTCCCGAAGAAGACCTTCTTCGGCCTTGCCGGCATTGCGGTCGGCCTGGTGATCGCCGGCCTGATCGCGCTGATGTCGCTCTCCTTCGGCAACACGATCATCACGGTCGAGGGCGCGGAACGGATCTTCAGCGTGCCGGTGGTCGCGGCCCTGCCCGACCTGAAGCCGCTGCCGGCGAAGTAGTTTCCGCAGGTCCGCAGAGACGAGGCCCGATTGGACATCGGTTGGTATCTCCGCCGCCTGCGCCGGATGTCGGTCGCCGAGATCGCCTGGCGCATGCGCACAGCCGCGATTCAGCAGGCCTGGCGCTTCGTCACGCCGGGCGGTCCTGCCGTCGGCGCCATCGCCTGGACCAGCGCGAAGCTGCCCGCCTTGGATAGTGTCGACACCGCCGCGCAGCAGCGCTTGCTGGCCGCTGCGGAAGCGATCCTGGCCGGAAAGTGGGATGTGTTCGGCCGCAACTTCGACACCGCGCCGCGTGATCCGGATTGGCATCGCGACGTCCGCACCGGCATCCGCTCGGACCCGGAGCAGTATTGCTTCGCCGTGCCCTATCGCGATCCCAAACAGGTCGGCACGGTCAAGTATGTCTGGGAGCCGTCGCGGCTGCATCACGTGACGCTGCTGGCCGCGGCCTATCGGCTCTCCGGCGCGGCGCGTTTCGCCGAACACGCGGCGGCGCATCTCCAATCCTGGTGGCGGGCCAACCCGCCGCTGAAGGGCATCCACTGGCTGAGCGGCATCGAGATCGGCATGCGGCTGATCGCCTTCGTCTGGGCCCGGCGGCTGCTCGCCGACTGGCCCGGCGTCGAGGCGCTGTTCGAGCGCAACCCGGGCTTCCTGCTGCAGCTCCACCAGCATGAGCGCTGGCTGGCGGTGCTGCACAGCCGCGGCTCCTCAGCGAACAACCATCTGATCGCCGAGGCGGCCGGCCTGTTCATCGCCGCGAGCGCCTTTTCCGGCACGCCGCAGCAGTCACGCTGGGCCAACCTCGCCGCCGGCATCCTGGAGCAGGAGGCGATCACCCAGACCTTCGCGGACGGCCTCAATCGGGAGCTGGCCTTCGGCTATCACGGCTATTTCCTCGGGCTGCTGCTGCTGGCGTTGGCCGAAGGCGAGGCCGCCGGGCGACCGCTCTCCGACGATTTCCGGCGCGTCGTCACGCGGATGGCGGATGCGCTGGCCGCGAACCTCACCCCGGATCTCCAGGCCCCGCGCCAGGGCGACGGCGACGATGCCGTCGCGCTGATGGCGGATGCGCCGGAGACGGGACCCTGGGCGCCGCTGCTGGAGCTCGCCGCGGCCCTGCTCGGTCCCTGCGACTGGTGGCCGAAGGCCTCGGGGCGCTTTGTCCTCGCGAATGTCGTGGGGCCGCTCGCCCCGCATCGGCAGCGCGACGATTTGCGGATGGCCAGGCGACCCAACAGCTTCAAGGAAGCCGGCGTCACCTTCCTGCGCACCGCCGACGATGCGATTTCGGTGCGGGTCGATCACGGACCGCATGGCTTCCTTGCGACCGCGGCCCATGGTCATGCCGACGCACTCGGCTTCGAGCTAGCGATCGGCGGGCGGCCGGTGCTGGTCGATCCCGGCACCTATTGCTACCAGGGCGAACCGGAATGGCGGCACTATTTCCGCTCGACCGTGGCGCATAACACGCTGGAGATCGCCGCCGCGGACCAGGCGGTGCAGGCCGGTCCCTTCCTCTGGTCGACCCAGCCGACGAGCTGGGTTGAATCCCAGAGCGGCATCGACGCCGGCGACCAAGCCGAGCTCACCGTCGCCCATGACGGCTATCGCCGCCTCGAGGCCAAGGCCACGCATTTCCGCCGCTTCGCCTTGGATCGGCGCGCGCAGGCGCTCACCATCACCGACCGGATCGAGGCCGCGGCGCCCGTGCCGGTGCGCCTCGCCTTTCACCTGCATCCCGAGGTGCAAGCCGTGCTCGCAGGCCATCGGGCGGAGCTGCGTTGGCTGGGCGGCGCCGCGGTCATCGATCTGCCGGAGCAACTGTCATGGGCGCTTCACCGCGGCGAAGAGCAGCCGCCGCTCGGCTGGTTTTCGCCGGCATTCGGTGAGAAAATACCGGCGGGTGCGTTGATCGGATCGGGCGAGATGTCTGCAGGGGAAAGCCTCGAAACCAGGCTCGCGAACGGTGCCGCCGAAGCGCCGCGCGCGGCCGTCGGCGTGAAGGAGTTCCCGGCTTGAACCGTAACAACCGCGTCCTGATCGTGGTCCAGAACCTGCCGGTGCCGTTCGACCGCCGGGTCTGGCTCGAAGCGACCACGCTCGCCAGGCACGGCTACCGGGTCAGCGTGATCTGCCCGAAGATGCGCGGCTTCAACGCCGGCCGCGAGACCCTCGAGGATATCGAGATCCATCGCTATCCGCTGCCGATCGACGCCCAGGGCAAGCTCGGCTTCGTGCTGGAATTCCTCTGGTGCTTCCTGGCGACGTCGCTGCTGAGCTTGAAGGTGCAAATCGCCGGCCGCGGCTTCGACGTGCTGCATGTCTGCAACCCGCCGGAGACCTATTGGCCACTGGCCTGGTTCTGGCGCGCCTTCGGCAAGCGCTTCATCTTCGACCACCACGACCTCTCGCCGGAGATGTTCGCGGTCAAATTCGAGCGACCGGCAACGCGCGAAGAAGGCGGCGCGCTGTTCAAGGCGCTGCTGTTCCTGGAGCGGATGACCTTCCGGGCCGCGCAGATCGTGATCACCACCAACGAGAGCCACAAGCGCATCGCCGTCGCGCGCGGCGGCAAGCGGCCGGAGGACGTGTTCATCGTCCGCTCCGGCCCGGATCTCTCGCGCTTCAAGGTCTATGAGCCGGACCCGAAGTGGCGCAACGGCAAGCCGTTCCTGATCGCCTATCTCGGCGAGATCTGCAAGCAGGACGGGGTCGATCACCTGGTGCGCGCGGTGAAGATCCTGCGCGACGAGCTGAAGCGGACCGACGTGCATTGCATCTTCATGGGCGGCGGGCCGCACCAGAAGGCGATCGCCGACTATGCGGTCGAGATCGGCGTGCAGGAGCTGTGCACCTTCACCGGACGGGTCAGCGACGAGGATCTCTGCCGGGTGCTCTCGACCGCGGATATCGGCATCGATCCAGATCCGAAGAATGCCTGGTCGGACCAGAGCACGATGAACAAGGTGATCGAGTATATGTTCTTCGGCCTGCCGGTGCTCTCCTACGACCTGCACGAGACCTGGGTCTCGGCGGGCGACGCCGGGATGTTCGTGACCGCCAACGATGAGCGTGCTTTGGCGCAGGGCATCGTCGACCTGCTGGACGATCCGGCGCGCCGCCAGCGGCTCGGCGCCGTCGGCCATGCCCGGGTGCGCGCGGTGCTGGCCTGGAACTATTCGGTGCCGCCGCTGCTGGCCGCCTATCGCGCGGTCTTCGGCGACCGGACGGCCGCCGTCGCCGGGCCGGAGCCGGCCAGCGTGGAGGCCGAGCCCTGATTCCCTTTCGCCTCTCCCTCGGCCAGTGGTCGCCGGTCATCCGCCGCATCGATCGGCGCGGCGAGATCGCCATCACCTTCGACGACGGGCCGGATCCGGCCACCACGCCGCATCTCATCGCGGCACTCGAAGCGGCCGGCGCCAAGGCCAGCTTCTTCCTCTGCGGCCTGCGCGTCGCGCAGCATCCCGGGCTGGTCGCGGCCCTGGTCGCCGCGGGACACACGGTCTATGCGCATGGCTGGGACCACCAGCGCTACAGCCCGGCGCAGGCCGATGAAGCAGCGCAAGCGATGGCGCGCACCGAGACGCTGCTTGAACAGCATCGGCCGACGCCCGGCACCTATCTCATCCGCCTGCCCTACAATGCCGGTTTGCGCGATGCCGCGATCCACCGCGCGATGCGGCGCTTCCATCCCGACGTCCAGTTCGCCTGGTGGAGCCATGCCATCGCCGACTACCGGATCGCCAGCCAGCCGAGGTCCGAAGCGGAGATCCGCGCGGCCTGCGCGGACACGACCGCGCGACTGATGGAGTCCCGCGACCTCGAAGGCGGCATCCTGCTGCTGCACGACGCCGCGATCACCGAGCCGCAGGAGAGCGCCATCGCTGCCACGCGCCTGCTGCTGCCGGGCGTGCTGGCGGCGCTGAAGCAACGCGGGTTGAAGGGTGTCAGCCTGCAGCCACGGGCGACCACCTCGCCTGCGGGACGCTTCATCTTCCGCTCGGCGGAACCCTTGACGATCCAGCCTAGTTTCGCGGCATAGCTTCGCGCCAGGTGGCGGCGAGCTTTTCCATATAGGGCGAGAAATCGAGATTCTGCGCGAAGAAGCTGCGTGCATTGCTGCCGAGTTGTCGGCGCAAGGCGGGATCGGCGATCAGACGCTGCAAGGCCGCGGCCAGCGCTTCCGCATCGCCGACGGGAATCATCAATCCTTCGACGCCGTCATTGAGGATGTCCGGCGTCGAGCCGACCGGGGTCGAGATGACCGGCAGGCCCCAGGCGAAGGCCTCGACCACCGCCATCGGCAGACCCTCGGCCTCCGAAGGAAGCACCAGCAGCGCCGCGCGCGCGAGATGCGCATGCGCCTCGGCTTCGCCGAGCCAGCCGGGGAAACCGACCCGCGCGCTCAAGCCCAGGCGCTCGACCTCGGCACGATAGGGCGCTGCATCGCCGTCACCGGCGATCACCGCGCGCCAGTCGAGGCCGGTTTGCGCCAGAAGGCCGAGCGCCTTGATCAGGACCGGAACGCCCTTGCGTTCGCCCAATCGGCCGAGAAAGAGGATTTCCGGCGGCACCGCTTCCGGCGCCCGCGGCGGCCGGGCGGCGCTGGCATTCGGCAGCACCAGGATGCGCGCTTCGGTGAGATGGAAAGTCTCGGCGACGAAGTTCCGCCAGACGCTGCCCAGCACGATCACGCGGGCGGCGTCATGGAACATGCGGTCGATCTGCGCGCGCTGAAAGGCGCCGACGCCGCGGTGGTATTCGTGGAACAGCGCGCCATGCAGATGGATGACGGTGGCATGGCCGAGCCTTGTCGCGAGCCAGCTGAGGAACAGCTTGCGCAAGGTGCTGCCCATCGAGGCGAGATTGACGTGGCAGAGGCAGCGTCCGCGCGCCAGGCGATACCAGATGAGCGCGAGCGCCGCGGCGGCGCAGTAAAGCGCCGAGAGCAGGATATGCCCCTGACCGCGGGTGGTGAGGAACTTGACCTCGAGGTCGGGTGCGGCCGCGGCACAGCGGCGGCGAATCTCGTCCATCAGGCGGTCAATCCCGCCCATGCCGCCGCGCCCGAGCGGCGTCAGGACCAGGACGGTCCGGCGCAGGCTCATGCGCGCGCGAGATTGCTGATGAAGACCGGCGCCTTGCCGTTGGCCAGGCGGTGCGGCGTGTCGCGCACCTCGACCCGCACTTTCACCGAGCGCGGCGCCCGCTGATAGAAGTTGTGGCGGATGACTTCGAGCGTGTTCTCGGAGAACTTCCCGTTCGGCACCACCACCACCACCGCGGCGTCGAGCGATTCCTGAATGAGCTGCACTGTCGCCGCCCCGGTCACGCCGAGCGGCACCTGGTCCATGGTGTAGATCCGCGAGCCGTCGGCCAGCAGGAAATAGTCGGTGGTGCGGCCTTCGATGCCGAAGAAGGGATCGAGGCCGAGCGCGATCCGCTCCAGCGCCTCGTCGGATATTCCCTCCGGCAGCAGCGCGATGTCGTCGGTGTCGTAGCGGCGCAGTGGCTGGCTGCGATTCCAGAAGCTGGTGCCGAGGATGCGATAGCGGCCTTCCTCGATCTTCAGGAGCTCCGGATACCCATAGGGGAAGATGAAGCGATAGGCCCCGTCCTCGGTCGAATAGGCGGCGCAGACCCGCTCGGCCATGCCGTAATAGTCGATCAGCGCGGCGCCGAAGCAGTGCTGCACCCGGGCGCGCAGGCCCGGCCGCAGCATCTCCGACGAGGTGATCACCAGCTTCAAGCCGAAGGGCGCGCCGCGCTCGCTGGCGAGATCGGTCAGCAGCTCGAGACTGCTGGGCAGCGCCAGCAGGACATCGGGGCGGAACGCCTGCAGTGCCCGCGCGAAGTCCGGGTAGCGCTTGGCATTGAGATGCATGGAGGAGAGCACCAGGCGCTGCGGCCCGGACTGGCGCCAATAGGGCGGGATCTCGTCATTCGGATCCTTGATGCGGTCGATTCGGAGCACCGCGATCTTGGCACGCGGCAGGTCGATCCCGGCCTTGGCGGCCAAGTGATCGATCATCGCCTGTTCCATGGTCAGCGACTGCAAGGTGCGCACCAGCCGCAGCGGAACGCCGGTCGAGCCGCCGGTGGCGGCATGGGCGACCGGCAGCCAGCCGCGCGCCTGAAAGGCATCGGCCTGGGCCTGCAAGGCTTCCTTGACCAGGACCGGCTGCTCGCCGAGCGGCCGGTCGAGATGGGAGCCGGCATAACCGGGCAGCGCCTTGGCCCAGGCCTGGTTGCGCGCCAGCAGCGCGCTCGCCATGGCACGGCGCTCGGCGAGGGTCGCCGTCTCGCCCTCGGCCAGCAGCCGACGAAAGCCGCGGTAGTAGAGCGGGTTTCTTCGGATCAGGCGATCCGCCAGCGGAATGCTTTTTACGAAGGCACTCATCCATCCACCCTTACCGAGCGGCTCCCCCCGGAGCGCCGATTATGAGCGCCGTTGCCCGCCCGATAATCCGGTCAGAGATATAGTCACTTAGTCCTGCGCCGCACGTCCAAAATGCGGCCGGTGACGAAAAACTGATCGGCCTCACACGCTGGACCGGTTCCGGATAGGGCGCGCCTACTGCGGCTCGGGTGCGGGGGCGGAGAACAGCGGCGCCGAGGGACGATTCTCGTTGGTCTTCAGCGACCGCACGAAGACCACGTCGCCCGGCAGCATCGGGATGTCGTTGCCGGGGTTCACGCCCTGCAGCGCGTCCTGGAGGTTCACCACGGTGACCAGCGGCTTGCCGCCGGTCGAATGGCGCACGATCGTCACGTTGCGGATATCGGCGGTCGGCAGGAATCCGCCGGCCTGGCTGATGATCTGCAGCAGCCGCGCGTTGCCGATCAGCGGGATCTGCGCCGGATTGCGGACCTCGCCCTGGACCACGACGGCGCTGGCGCCGAAGGTCTTCACGATGACCGCGAGGTCGGGGTTCTTCAACTCCTTGGTGTAGATCTTCTTCAGCTCCACGGCCGCCTGGTCGGGCGTCATCCCGGCGATCGGGAAGTCGCCCACCAGCGAGAGCTGGATCTTGCCATCGGGCCGGACCGGCACCGAGGTCGCGTTGTATTCCGGCGTGTAGAAGAAAGTGATGTCCAGCGTGTCGCCCGGCTGGATCTGGTAGCCCTGGCCCTTGACCCGATCATATTCGGCATTGAATTGGTTAATCGTGTTGGTCTTCACCTTCGGCGCGCAGCCGGCGAGACCTAACATCAGAACCGCCAAGACCAGAACAATCGCTTGCCGCATTCGAGCGCCTCGTCTTCGTGCACAGGGTTAATGGAGGTCGTCGCATTCCTCCACCCGGTCCTTTTGCACGCGAAGTCCTCGTTGCACAAGCAGGTGGCGGAAGACCGCAGAGCAAGCACTGTCAGGAACCTGCCATGCGCGGGTGCAGGTTTTCATATTTCCTGCCAATTCACCAGGACCTCGCGAAGAGCGTCACTCAGCCATGCCGCAGCGGCGGATATAACAGCTCTTCACGCACCGGAAGCGGACGTCCTGAGCGCTGCACCATGGTGATAGAAAAGGGGATTAGGGCTGGTTTCGCAGGGCGTTTCTTGACGCCAATACTGGGCTTCGTTAGAAACCTGAGGCTCCTTTGTGTCGTTCCGGGAGTTCCTTGCATCCGCCGGTGGCCATGATCGAACTTGGAACTTCGCCGCTCTCGCGTCAGGCGCCGGCATGTTTTTGTTCCTGAAGCAGATCCCCGCGGCCGAACGGCTGATCAAACGGAATCCGTTTTTCTACTCTGAATTTCGCCAGGCCCTCGAGGAGATGGAAGGCGCTGACCTCGAGACACGGCGCGCCATGGCGGAGAAGCTGCGCGCGCGGGTCGCGCGCTGGGCCGCCCGCCTGCCGGGCTATCGCGACTACAATTTCTCACGGCCGTTCAGTGAATGGCCGCTGTTGTCCAAGGCCCGGCTGCAGAACGAAGCCGGGGATTTCCAGCGCCGCACCCTGGTCCCCCAGGTCGATGTGGCGACCAGTGGAACCACCGGCCAGCCATTGCGTTTGAAGCGTTCGATCCAGTCCCTGGCAATTGAGCAGGCGATGTTCGATTGGATGGCCGCGAAAGTCGGCCTCGATTACGGCAACAGCCGGATCGCCGTGCTGCGCGGCGACGAGGTGAAAGACCCGAACGACCCCGCACCGCCCTACTGGGTCGATGTCGGGCGCAACAAGGTCATCTTCTCCTCGGTGCATCTCAACAACAGGACCTTTCCGCATTACGAGCGCAAGCTGCAGGAATTCCAGCCGGAGATCCTGACCTGCTACCCGAGCAGCCTCGAGCTGCTGACGCATCTCGCCGAGCCGAGAAACTCCTCGATCGGCTTCAAGCTCTGCATCACCTCATCAGAGACCCTGGGCGCCGGCCTGCGCGAGCGTGTAAAGCGCGTCTTCGGGGCGCCGCTGCTGGACTATTACGGCCAGACCGAGCGCAGCTGTGCGGCCTACTCGCTCGAGGACGGGGTCTACCGCTTCATTTTCCCCTACGCCTATCCCGAGCTCATTCCCGGACCTGACGGCAAGTGCGGCATCGTTGGCACGCCGTTCTGGAATCGCGCCCAGCCGCTGGTGCGCTACGACATCGGCGACATCGCGGTGCTGCCCGAGGCCGCCGCGGAGAGCGAGGGCGAACGAGAGAAGATCTCACTCGGCTTCTCCACCTTCAACGGCATCGAAGGCCGGCGCTCGGACTGCCTGAAGCTGGCCGATGGATCGCGGGTTTTCGGTCTCGACCGCGTGCCCTCGGGCGTCGATGGCGCGGCCTCGGTGCAGATCGTCCAGCTCGACCCGGCCGCGGTGCTGATGGTGGTGGTGCCGAACGCCCAATACACCGAAGAGACGCTCGCGATCCTCAAGCGAAAGTTCTATCTCAAAGTGCCGCACCACGTGGACCTCCGCATCGACATCCGCGAATCCCCCTACCGGCTGGCCAGCGGCAAGGCGCCGGTTTTCATCAGCCAAGTCCAAGAAACCGCTTGCTGATTTCACTTTTGTGCAGTGCAATAGACTGCATCCTGTAGCGTTTGTAAGCTATGTGACCACCCTTCATCCAGACCGGAAAGGATGACCGTGTCCCAACAGAATCCGCGCCAGACCGTGCGCCCCGTGCCGCCCGTCATTCCGGTGATCCTCGCCGGCGGCGCCGGCAACCGGCTCTGGCCGCTCTCCCGCCAGGAATACCCGAAGCAGCTGATCGCGCTCATCGGCGACCGCTCGCTGGTCCAGGATACGGCGCTGCGCTTCGCCGATCGCAGTCGCTTTGCCGCACCCTTGGTCATCACCAGCGAGGCGATCCGCTTCACCATCGCCGACCAACTGCAGGCGGTCGATGTGGCGCCGCTGGCGCTGGTGCTGGAGCCGGTCGGCCGCGGCACCGCGCCCGCGGTCGCGATCGCCGCGCTGCTCGCGCTGGAAGAGCATCCCGATGCGACCATCGTGGTGGCGCCCTCCGATCACGCGATCCGCGACGTCGCGGCCTTGCATGCCGCGCTCGACATCGCGGTGGCGGCCGCGCGCCAGGGCTTGCTGGTGACCTTCTCGATCCCGCCGTCACGACCGGAGACCGGCTACGGCTATATGGAGCACGGCGCCGGCGTGGCCGGCGTCGATGGCGCCTTTCGGGTCGCCTCCTTCGTCGAGAAGCCGGATGCCGCGCGCGCCGAGGCGATGCTGCGCGGCGGCCGGCATTTCTGGAACAGCGGCATGTTCGTGTTCGGCGCAGCCTTCTTCCTGGCCGAGCTCGCCCGCCACGCGCCTGAGATTCTCGAATCCGCCAAGGCCTCGCTCGCCGGCCGTACCGCCGATCTCGATTTCCTGCGGCTCGACGCCGACGCCTTCGGCAAGAGCCCGTCGGATTCGATCGACTATGCCGTGATGGAGCGCACCGACCGCGCCGCGACAGTGCCTTTGCGCGCCGGCTGGTCCGACGTCGGCGCCTGGTCGGAACTCTGGACCATCTCGGAACGCGACCAAGACGGCAATGCGATGCGCGGCGATGTCGTGCTGGAGGATGCGAAGAACTGCCTGGTGGTGAGCGACCGGCAGCTGACCACCCTGCTCGGCGTCGAGAATCTAGCGGTCGTCGTCACCGACGATGCGGTGCTGGTCTCCGACCTCACCAAGGCCCAGGACGTGAAGAAGCTGGTCGCGAGGCTGAAGGAAGCCAATCGCGACGAGGTGCAAAACCACAAGGTCGTGCATCGCCCCTGGGGCTACTACCAGGGCCTCCATGACGGCGACGGATTCCAGGTGAAGCGGCTGACCGTGAAGCCGGGCGGCCGGCTCTCGCTGCAGAAGCACTTCAAGCGCTCGGAGCATTGGACCGTCGTTGACGGCATCGCCACGGTGACGGTCGGCGACAAGACCTTCCCGCTCGCGGCCAACGAGGGGGCCTATATCCCAGTCGGCACGCAGCATCGGCTGGAGAACAAGACCGACAAGATGATGACCCTGATCGAGGTCCAGTGCGGTTCCTACCTCGGCGAGGATGACATCATCCGGCTCGACGACGTCTACGGCCGCAAGGACGAGGCGCCCGCCAAGGCCTAAGTTCTTCGGCCTAGGTTCTGTACTCATAAAGGGGATTCCCGCGAAGTCAGGATTGTGATTCAAACTCCCTAGACGAAAGGGAGTTTGGTCATGGCTCGCTTTGATTTATCAGACCGGGAGTGGTCGATCATCGCGCCGTTGCTGCCGAACAAGCCGCGCGGCGTGCCACGGCAGGACGATCGCCGGATCCTGAATGGCATCTTCTACATCTTGCGGACCGGTTCACCGTGGCGGG
>NZ_JAYRKD010000031.1:0-73279 GCF_041905885.1 Dongia sp.
CCAACCCTCCCCCAAAGTTGGGGGAGGGCTTTATACGGTGCCTCCATCTCCCTCCCTCATCTTCTGGGGAGGCGCTCTTCCTGCTCCCTCCCCCGTCTTCGGGGGAGGGTGGGGGAGGGGGTGCCGCACAAAGAACCCCTCCAAGAGGAGTTGATCATGCCGACCGTCCTCATCACCGGCGCCAACCGCGGCATCGGCCTCGAGCTCGCCAAGCAATATGCCGGCGACGGCTGGTCGGTGATCGCGACGGCGCGCGACCCGAAGCAGGCCGACGGCCTGAAGGCGCTCAAGGGCGACATCCGCATCGAGGCGCTGGAAGTCACCGACGAGAAGCAGATCGCGGTCCTGGCCAAGGCACTGAAGGGTACGGCGATCGACGTGCTGCTGAACAATGCCGGCATGCTGACCGGCTATGAGTCCTTCGGCGACACCGATACGAAGTCCTGGCTGCAGACCCTGCATGTGAACAGCATCGCGCCGCTGAAGCTGACCGAGGCGCTGGTCGAGCAGGTCGCGGCCTCGCCACAGAAGAAGGTGGCCTCGATCACCAGCGGCATGGGCTCGATGGGCAGCCATGCCAGCACCGGCGCCTATGCCTACCGCAGCTCCAAGGCGGCGCTCAACATGGTGATGGTGACCGCCGCCAACGAGCTCCGCTCCCGCGGCATCTCGGTCGCGGTGATCTCGCCCGGCTGGGTCAGGACCGACATGGGCGGCGCCGGCGCGCCGCTCGACGTGAAGCAGAGCGCTGCCGGCATCCGCAAGGTGATCGACAAGCTCAATGTCGGGATCAGCGGCACCTTCTTCAATTACAGCGGGGAAACCTTGCCGTGGTAGCCCAGGAATCAACCAAGGGGGTCGAATTTTACTTCGATTTCTCCTCACCCTACGGCTATCTCGCCGCCTATCGGATCGATGACATCGCCGCGGAGTTCGATCGCACGGTGACCTGGCGACCCTACCTGCTCGGCGTCGCCTTCAAGAGCAGCGGCCAGAGCCCGCTGGTCTCGCAGCCGATGCGCGGGCCCTATCACCTGCGCGACATGGAGCGCACCGCGCGGCGGATGAAGGTGCCGATCATCCTCCCGGAAGGATTTCCGATGGCGACCCAGGCGGCGGGCCGCGCCTTCTACTGGCTCGACGCCCAGGACCCGGCCAAGGCGCGCGATCTCGCCAAGGCGCTCTACCGCGCCGCCTTCGCCCAGGCCCGCAACATCACCCCGCGCGAGGTGGTGGCCGACGTCGCGGCGGAGATCGGGCTCGACCGCGATGCGGTGCTGGCGGCGATCGAAGACCCGGTGGCCAAGGAGCGGCTGCGGGCCGAGACCGAGCAGGCGATCGCCCGCGGCATCTTCGGCTCGCCCTTCTTCATCATCGACGGCGAGCCGTTCTGGGGCAATGATCGGCTCGACGACGTGCGGGAATGGCTGAAGACAGGCGGTTGGTGAGACAGGATATGGACGCGACTCTTTCGAAAGACATCATTGCGGCAGTGGATGCCGGTTTCGACAACCAGGTGAAGCTCACCGCGGACCTGACCGCCTTCCCCTCGCTGCGCGGGCAGGAAGCGACGGCGCAGGACTTCATGGCCGATCAATATCGCCGCCGCGGCCTGCCGGTCGATCGCTGGAAGATCGAAGTCGCGGATATCGAGCACCTGCCGGGCTTCTCGCCGGTCGCGGTTTCGTACGAGAACGCCTTCAACGTCGTCGGCGTGCACCGGCCCAAGCAGGCCAAAGGTCGCTCGCTGATCATCAACGGGCATATCGACGTGGTGCCAACCGGGCCGCTCGATCTCTGGACCAGCCCGCCCTTCGCGCCGCGGGTTGAGAACGGCTGGCTCTATGGCCGCGGCTCCGGCGACATGAAGGCCGGGCTGATCGCCGGTCTCTGCGCCTTCGACGCCTTGGATAAGCTCGGCTACCGACCGGCGGCGGATGTCTACCTGCAGTCGGTCATCGAGGAAGAATGTACCGGCAACGGCGCGCTCGCCTGCCTGCAGCGCGGCTATCGCGCCGATGCAGCACTCATTCCTGAACCGTCGGAAACCGAGCTCGACATCGCTCAGCTGGGCGTCATGTGGTTCCAGGTGAAGGTGCGCGGCCGTCCGACCCATGTCGGCCATGCGGGCCGCGGCGTCAACGCGATCGAGAGCTGCTTCCCGATCGTCGCGGCCCTGCACAAGCTGGAAGCCGAATGGAATGCCAACCGGCATGAACTCTGGGGCGATCATCCGCATCCGGTCAACTTCGTGCTGTCGCGGATCGAAGGCGGCGACTGGACCTCGTCCGTCCCCGCCTGGTGCACCTTCGACATGCGGATCTCCTTCTATCCGGGGCAGTCGCTGGAATCGGTGCGCAAGGCGGTCGAGGCAACGGTGCGCGAGGCGGCCCGCAACGACGGCTTCCTCGCCAATAATCCGCCGGAGGTCGTCTATCACGGCTTCCAGGCCGAGCCCTATATCCTCGAAGGCGCCGAAGCGCCGCGCGCGGTGCTGGAACAGACCCACAAGCTCGCCTTCGGTGAGACGCTCGGGACCCATGCGATCACCGCCACCACCGATGCCCGCTTCTTCGGCCTCTATGCCGGCATCCCGGCTTTGGTCTACGGGCCGTCGGCGGAGGATTATCACGGTTTCGACGAGCGGGTGAACCTGGACTCGGTGCGCAAGGTGACGCGCAGCATGGCGCTATTCATGGCGGAATGGTGCGGCCTCGAGAAGCGCGCGGCCTAGACCATGCTGGAAACCAAAGAACTCTGGTCGATCCGGATCGACTTTGCACTCAAACCCGACGACGCGCGGCGGCTGCAGATCGAATCCGTGATGGAGGAATTGGGCACGGCGCTGTCCAGCTTCGAGGAGGGCAAGGGCTGGCGCATGGAGACCATCGCCGAAGCCAGGCCCCGCGCGGCGGAAGTGCGCGCGGCGCTGAAGCCCTTCGGCATTGTGGCGGTCATCGACAAGGTGCCGCAGAAGAACTGGGTGCTGGAGAGCCGCAAGGGCCTGCCGCCGCTGAAGGCCGGCCCGTTCTTCATCCACGGCGAGCATGACCGTGACAAGCGCCCGAAGAACGGGATCGGGCTGGAGATCGATGCCGGCATGGCCTTCGGCACCGGCCGGCACGAGACCACGATGGGGTGTCTCAAGGCGCTGCTGCGCCTCAGAAAGACGCTAAAGGCGAAGCGGATCCTCGACGTCGGCACCGGCACCGGCATCCTGGCCTTCGCGGCCTGGCATCTCTGGGGGCAGCCGGTGATCGCCGGCGACAACGACAAGGACGCGGTGCGGGTCGCCAAGGAGAATGCGGCGATCAACGGACTGAAGAAGCATGTCCGCATCGTCTCGTCGGACGGCTACAAGGCGAAGCTCATCCGCGACCATGCGCCCTATGATCTCATCACCGCGAACATCCTGGCCAACCCGCTGATCATGCTGGCGCCGGATCTCGCGCGCAATCTGGCGCGCAACGGCCGGGCGGTGCTGTCCGGGCTGATGAACGACCAGGCGAAGGACGTGCTGGCGGCCCATCGCGCCGTCGGATTGGAGCTCGACTTCCGCCTGCGGCTCGGCCAGTGGTCGGTGCTGGTCCTCAAACGGGCCAGGAAGTAATGCCGGTCTTCGTCATCGCGCCGCTCAGCTTGCAGCCGGCCGATGCCGAACGGGTGGCCTTGCTGCGCAAGAGCTACGATCCCAACGCCGCCGTGGTGCCGCCACATGTGACCCTGGTCTACGGCGTCGATGACGGGCTGGAGAGCGAGGCCTTGCGCTGGGCGCGGATCCATGCCGGGGCCTTCGCGGCCGTCTCGCTGCGCTTCACCCTGGCCACGGTGGCGCGGGATTACGAGAATTCCGCCTGGTATTTGTTCCTGATGCCCAAGCAGATCCCGCCGATCCTCATCGAGCTGCACCGGCGGCTGAACGCCGGGCCGCTGCAGGGCGCGCCGGATGTCGCCTTCGACGCCCACCTGACGCTCGGGCGCTTCCAGGAGCGGGTCCTGGCGGACGCGGTGGCGCGTGACTGCAACGCCGCAGGCGTCGCCATCGAGACCCGGATCGCCGCGCTGGAAGTGGTGCTGTTCGACGGCAAGGAAGCCCGCAACCGCACGACTCTGCCGTTGGGTGCCGCCTGAAAAGAAAGCGCCGGCCCGAAAGGGCCGGCGCAGTCAGGGAGGGAACTCGATGAAGAGTTACGCAGGTATAACGCTTACGCGGCCTTCGGGGTTTCCGGCTGCACGTTGAAATTGGCAACCGCCTTGCGGGCCACTTCCTGCGCGAGCTCGGTGATGTCGCCGCGGACCACGCCGATATCCACCAGCTGGCGATCGCTCAGCTGGTCGAGCTGGCGGGCGGTCAGGCGGGCGCGGTTCCAGGCGCGGATCGGGGCGGTGACGTCCTGCTCCATCGCGGCCAGGACTTCCGGCAGCGGCTCCTGGACCTCGCGGCCGAGGCGGCGCACGTATTCGGCGGCGTCGTAACGGGTCATGCCGATGTCGGCCAGCATGCGGTCGTCCATGGCCATCAGCTGGTCATAGATCTCGCGGCGGCGGCTCCACTCGACGGCGGGGCGCACGAGCAGGTTGAACACCAGGCGGCTGAACTCCTGGAACAGGGTGCCTTCACCCGGCACGGCAACCGCCTGCTGGGCGACGAAACCGATCTCGCTGCGGGTCAGGCCGAGGTCGCCGAGCATCCGGTTGTCGAGGCGCGCAAGCTCGCGCTCGATGGCGGTGCGCTTGAAATGGCTGCGCACGGAGTTGACCAGCACGGCGCCGAAACGGTTCAGCGCGGCGAAGCCGGTCTCACGGGCGACAGCAACGGCCACCTTCTCATTTTCATTGATCATCCGATTCATGGTTCTCACCGATCCGATATCTCTCGACGAAAGCGTCAAAAGCAAATTCCCTTGGGGGCGTCCTGGTGGGATTTCCCCGTCCGAGGGCCATCCCGCGGACGCTGGATATATACGAATCCCCAAGGCGCTCAGGCAGGGGGTATACCGCATTGCAGCAATGAGCCCGGCGCATGCGGAAATGTGACGTTAATCACGTAGGACATGGCTCGGTCACAATTGGACCGGCGAGATTTTCTAACTATCTAAAATAGCTCAGGAAAATTCCGGCGGCCGACAGGCTCGAAAACGGCGGCTTTGAGATGTTAACGGCATTAACATGGCTGTAACCATCACCCGCGACGCCCGGTCGCGGCAGGATCGACATTCCCGAACAAAACAGATACAATAGTATCCTGGTCAAGCGACCTCGGCCGCGGCGAACCTTTACAGGGCCTTTACGTGGGCAAGCACTGCGTCAGGCTGCAGCCGAGGGAATTTATCGAGGCCCCGCAATCACTTGACCGGCGATTGTGGGGGCCGTCAAACGGACCAGGCCGTAAAGGTTGGTCGGCGGCGATGCCGGGCCGGGTACTAGATCGGGCGGCCGGCGGCGCTGGCGGTGCCGTGGAAGCGCAGAAGGCCCCGGAGATCGCCCAGAACGGCGGAAATCAGGCTCTCAGCGCCCGGAATGCGGCTGGCATCACGGGCGAAGCCGCGGATGTCGCTGCGATAGAGGCCGAGATCGGCGAGGGCGCGGTCGCTGAGCAGCGCGAGCTCGCGGACGACCTGCTGGCGCGTCTGAAAGCTGCGCGCGGAGTTGGCGAAAGCGGCCCGGGTGCGGGAGAAGGCGGCCGTCTGATTCGTCTGCATTTTCTTGTCTTTCCAAGCGGGCGAGGACGCTATTGCCATCGCCTATCGATAAGATTAAGTGCAGTGGGACGCCGCTGTTAAGGATTTTGTTGCATCGCAGCATTGACTTTGCTGCATGCGCGAAGAGGCAGCACGGTAGCCTAATTCCTGGGCAGGTCGTAGAACCGGGGACCCAGCGCATTTCAGATGAAGGAAGGCTCGATGTCGGGCATGCAGGACGGCCGGAAGACCGAGGCGTATCAGGGCGACGCTAAGCTCGCCGGGCTCCTGAAACAGCAGCGCGCCTTCACCGATCTTGAAGGCCTGAAGGCAATGATTCCCGGCGTCGCCGCCGCCCCAGCCGGCGACCGCGCCGATGACTGGATCCATCTGGTGACGCCGGAGCCGACCGATGCGGTGAAGGCGCAGCTGCTGGCCTTCCGTGCCGGCTTCAAGCCCGGCGGCGCACCCTCACCGCAGACCACGGCGGAGCGGATCGCCGCTTTGCGGGCCGAGCTCAAGCGCCAGAACCTGACCGGCTTCGTGATCGGCCGCGGCGATGAGCACCAGGGCGAATATGTCCCGAAGCGCGCCGAGCGCCTGGGCTGGATCAGCGGCTTCACCGGTTCCGCCGGTCTCGCCATCGTGCTGCTCGACCGCGCCGCGATCTTCGTCGATGGCCGCTACACGCTCCAGGTCAGGGACGAGGTCGATACCGGGATCTTCGAGATCCAGCATCTGGTCAACGATCCGGCCGAGCGCTGGATCGAAGCGCATCTGGGCAAGGGCGGCCGGCTCGGCATCGATCCCTGGCTGTTCACCGTCGATCAGGCCCGGCGCTTCGCCGACGGCGCCGCCAAGGCCGGCGGCGAGCTGGTCGCGGTCGAGACCAACCCGCTCGACGCCGTCTGGACCGATCAGCCGCCCGCCCCGATTGCGCCGGTGACCGTGCAGGACCTGCGCTTCGCCGGGCAGAGCGCGGAGGAGAAGCGCCGCGCAATGGGCGCAGCACTGTCCGCCGACGGTCTCGATGCCGCCGTGATCACCGCGCCGGATTCGCTGGCCTGGCTGCTGAACATCCGCGGCGGCGACGTGCCGCGCACGCCCTTCGCGCTGGGCTTCGGCCTGCTGCACAAGGACGGCCATGTCGACGTCTTCATGGATCCCCGGAAGTTCACGCCATCGGTGCTGAGCCATCTCGGCAACGAGGTCTCGGTGCAGCCGCGCGAAGCCTTCTCGCAGGCGCTCGAGACCCTGGGCCAGGCCAAGGCGCAGGTCGGCCTCGACGCGATGACCGCGGGCGTGTGGATCCGCGACCGGCTGCAGAAGAGTGGCGCCACCATCCGGGTCGGCGACGATCCCTGCGCGCTCCCGAAAGCGAAGAAGAACGCGGTCGAGATCGAGGGCACCCGCACCGCGCACCGCCGCGACGGCGCCGCGGTCTCGCGCTTCCTCTCCTGGTTCGCCGGCGAGGCGCCGAAGGGCGGCCTGACCGAGATCGGCGCGGCGGAGAAGCTCGCCGAGTTCCGGCGCAAGAATGAGCTGTTCCGCGACTTCAGCTTCGATTCGATTTCCGGTGCCGGGCCGAACGGCGCCGTGGTGCATTACAAGGTCTCGGAGAAAAGCAGCCGCAAGGTCGAGCTGAACTCGATCTACCTGATCGACTCCGGCGGCCAGTATCTCGACGGCACCACCGACATCACCCGCACCGTCGCCGTCGGCACGCCGACCGCGGAGATGAAGGACCGTTTCACCCGGGTGCTGAAGGGCCATATCGCGCTCGCCACCGTGAAGTTCCCCAAGGGCACCACGGGCAGCAGCCTCGACGTTCTGGCGCGCCGACCGCTCTGGGAAGTGGGGCTCGACTACGACCACGGGACGGGTCATGGCGTCGGCAGCTATCTCTCGGTGCATGAAGGCCCGCACCGCATCTCCAAGGCGCCGAACCGCGTTGCGCTCGAGCCCGGCATGATCATCTCCAACGAGCCCGGCTATTATAAGACCGGCGAATACGGCATCCGGATCGAGAACCTGATCGTGGTGCAGCCCGTCGAAGGCCAGCCGAACATGCTGCAGTTCGAGACCATCACCCTGGCGCCGATCGACATCAACCTGGTCGATCGCACTTTGCTCACTGCGGATGAAGTCGCCTGGCTCAACGCCTATCACAGGCGGGTCAGGGAGACGCTCTCGCCGAACCTGGACGACGCCACCAAGGCTTGGCTCGCCGAAGCCACCCGGCCGATCTGATGGCCGAAGATCCGGTCGACCTCGTCGTCGCGCCGCGGCCGCGCGACATCGGGGGCTTCGAGGTGCGGCGCCTGCTCCCCGTGGCGCAGCGCCGCGCGGTCGGGCCCTTCGTGTTCTTCGACCAGATGGGACCGACCACGATCCCGCCCGGCCACGGCATGGATGTGCGGCCGCATCCGCATATCGGCCTCGCCACCGTCACTTATCTCTTCCAGGGCGAGATCCTGCACCAGGACACCCTGGGCTCGGTGCAAGTGATCCGGCCGGGCGACGTCAACTGGATGACCGCGGGTTCCGGCATCGCGCATTCGGAGCGCACCCCGCCGGAGGCGCGGGCCAGCGGCGGGCCGGTCTTCGGCATCCAATCCTGGGTCGCCCTGCCGAAGGCGCATGAGGAGACGGACCCGGCCTTCTTCCATCACCCGGTCGCGAGCCTGCCGGTGATCGAAGACGACGGCAAGACCGTGCGGATCATCGCCGGCACCGCCTTCGGAGCGCGCGCGCCGGTCGCGACCTTCTCTGCGACGCTCTATTGCGATGTCGTGCTGAAGGCGGGGGCGAAAATCGAGGTGCCGCTCGAGCACGAGGAGCGCGCGATCCAGCCGGTCGCCGGCCGCATCAGCGTCGCCGGCCGCAGCGTCGAGCCCGGCAGCATGCTGGTGCTGCGCGCCGGCATGCCGGTGACGATCGAGGCGCTGGAGGATGCGCGGCTGATGCTGCTCGGCGGCGAGCGCTTGGACGGGCCGCGGCAGATGTGGTGGAACTTCGTCTCCTCGTCGCCGGAGCGGCTCGAACAGGCGAAAGCGGACTGGAAAGCGGGCCGCTTCGGCCAGGTGCCGGGCGAGACGGAGTTCATTCCGTTGCCGGAGTGACCTCGGCGTCATGACCACAGTCGCGCATTCCGTGATGAAGTATCGCGACTACCGGCTGTTCCTGCTGGCGCGGCTGCTGGTGACGGCGGCCATCCAGATCCAGTCGGTGGCGGTCGGCTACCAGGTCTACGAGCTCACCTCCGATCCCCTGCAGCTCGGCTTCGTCGGCCTGGCCCAGTTCCTGCCGATGCTGGCCCTGATCCTGCCGGCCGGCGATCTCGCCGACCGCTTCAACCGGCGCACCATCCTGATGGTGAGCTGCCTCCTGGAAGCCGCGGTCGCGGCCTGCTTCTTCCTTCTCACGGTCTTCGAGGTGCATGCGCTCTGGGCCTTCTACCTGGTCCTGGCGCTGTTCGGCGTGGTGCGCACGCTCTCGGCACCGGCCAGCCAGTCGCTGGTGCCCCTGCTGGTGCCGCCGGCGCATCTCTCCAAGGCGATCGCCTGGAGCTCCTCGGCATTCCAGACCGCGACCATCGTCGGCCCGGCCTTGGGCGGCGCCCTCTATCTGCTCGGGCCGGAAGCCGCCTACACCATCTGCTTCGTGCTGGCGCTCGCGGTCGCGGGCCTGTTCTGGTCGATCCGCGTCTCGATGGCGCCGCGCGACATCCGGAACACCACCGCCTTCGAGCGCGCCGTCGCCGGCATCCATTATGTGAAGGCGCACCCGATCATCCTCGGGGCGATCTCGCTCGACCTCTTCGCCGTGCTGCTGGGCGGCGCCACGGCTTTGCTGCCGGTCTATGCCAAGGACATCCTCGACATCGGCGCCTTCGGCAACGGCTTGCTCAGGACCGCGCCGGCGGTGGGTGCCGCGGTGACCGGGCTCTGGCTCGGCTACCGTCCGCTCGACCGGAAGACCGGCGCCTGGATGTTCGGCTGCGTCGCGTTGTTCGGCGCCGCCACCGTGGTGTTCGGCCTCTCCACCAATTTCGTCGTATCGCTGGTTGCGCTGGTGGTGCTGGGCGCTTCCGACATGGTGAGCGTCTTCGTGCGCTCGACCCTGATCCAGGCGGCGACCCCCGACGCGATGCGCGGCCGGGTGAGCGCAGTCGGCATGCTCTTCGTCGGCGCCTCCAACGAGCTCGGCGAGTTCGAATCCGGCGGCGCCGCGCATCTCTTCGGCGTGGTGCCCGCGGTGGTGATCGGTGGCCTGGGCACGCTCGGCGTGGTCGGGCTCTGGATGTGGCTGTTCCCGGCTTTGCGCAAGGTTGACCGGCTGAGCGACGTCAAGGCCGGCGAGCATTCCGGCGCATAGCGCGCTGCGATTGCACCCAAAAAGCCCCGGGAAATTCGCGCACCGCTGCGAAGGAACCGCCGCTTGGAGCCGCGGTTGGCTTGATATGACGGACATTCGAAAGTGCCGCCCGCAAAGACGGCGCGGGACTCGGTCCGCCAGCGAAAGAGTTTCCAACACGAAGTGGAGAGAAGCATGAAACGCACGACTCTTCTTGGCTCCGTTGCCGCCGGCCTGCTGGCCGCGGCGGCCTCCTCGCCGGCCTGGGCGCAGGCGACCACCTATCCGGAAGGTACCGACTGCTCGGCGATCTCGGACTCCGCCTCCAGGATGGATTGCACCCATCAGATGAATGAATCCCGCCAGCTGCCGGATACCGGCAACGTGGTCCCGGATCCGGATGGCACGGGCAACGCGCAGCCGGGCTCGCCGGACTCCGCGGCTCCGGCCGGCACCGTAAACCCGGCCGGCAACCCGGCCACCAACACGCCGGGCGGCAGTGATGCCGGGGGCGGCGGCAATGGCACCGGCGCTGATTCCGACAACACCAACTAACGGAGTCTCGCTGAAATCCCCCGCGTTTCGGCGCGGGGGATTTTCTTTGCCGAAACCGCGCCCTGCAACCTCAGGGCCGCTGGTCGGTGCTCGGCTTCTCCCAGAGATTGATGCCGCTCTCGACCGCATGCCGGTCGATCTCGGCCAGTTCTTCCTTGCTGAAGGAAAGCTTGGCCAGCGCGCCGACGTTCTCGCGCACCTGCTCGGGCGAGCTGGCGCCGATCAGCGCGGTGGTGACGCGCGGGTCGCGCAGCACCCAGGCGATCGCCATCTGCGTCAGGCTCTGCCCGCGTTTCTTGGCGATCTCGTTCAAGGCTTTGGCGCGGGCGATGTTCTCCGGCGAGAGATGCGCCTGTTTCAGGGAACCGCCGCCCGGGCGATTGACGCGGGCATTGGCCGGAATGCCGTTCAGGTATTTCTCGGAGAGCAGGCCCTGGGCCAACGGCGAGAACGGGATGCAGCCCATGCCGTTCTCGGCCAGCGCGTCCAGCAGCCCGCCTTCGATCCAGCGGTTGAGCATGTTGTAGGAGGGCTGGTGGATCAGCGGCCGTACGCCCATGGCCTGCAGCAGCTGGGCCGCCTCGCGGGTCTTGTTCGGGGAATAGCTGGAGATGCCGACGTAAAGCGCCTTGCCTTGGCTGACGGCGGTCGCGAGGGCGCCCATCGTTTCCTCCAGCGGCGTGTCGGGATCGAAACGGTGTGAATAGAAGATGTCGATATAGTCGAGGCCGAGCCGCTTCAGGCTCTGGTCCAGGCTGGCCAGCACATATTTCCGCGAGCCGCCGCCCTGGCCATAGGGGCCGGGCCACATATCCCAGCCGGCCTTGGACGAGATGATCAATTCGTCGCGATAGGCCTTCAGGTCCCCGCGCAGCATCCGGCCGAAATTGCTCTCGGCGCTGCCGGCCGGCGGGCCGTAGTTGTTGGCCAGGTCGAAATGCGTGATGCCGAGATCGAAGGCGGCGCGAACGATCGCGCGCTGGTTCTCATAAGGCGCGCTGTCTCCGAAGTTGTGCCAGAGGCCGAGCGAGAGCAGCGGCAGCTGCAGGCCGCTCTTGCCGCAGAAGCGGTATTGCATGCGGGAATAGCGATCGGCGGCGTAGGGCGCGACGGACATGGAGAATCCTCCGGTGGTGGAATTGCGGTGATGTGAAAGCGGTCGGCTACGCCGCGAAGATCTTGCCGGGATTCATCCGGTTCTCGGGGTCGAGCGCTTGTTTCAGCTGGCGCATCACGGCGACGCCTTCGCCATGCTCGGCCTGGAGGAAGGGGATCTTGCCGTAGCCGATCCCGTGCTCGCCGGTGCAGGTGCCGCCCATGGCGATGGCGCGCAACGCGAGGCGCTCGACGAAGGCTTCGACGGTCTTCATTTCCTTGGGATCGTCGGGATCGAGCACCACGGTGACATGGAAATTTCCGTCGCCGACATGGCCGACGATCGGCGCCAGCAACCCGTGCGCATCGATATCCTTGCGGGTCTCGAGGATGCAGTCGGCGAGGCGCGAGATCGGCACGCAGGCATCGGTGGCCAGCGCCTTGGCGCCGGCGCGCAAAGCCAGGCAGGAATAGAGCACGTTGTGCCGCGCCTCCCAGAGCTTGCTGCGCTCCTCGGCCTTCTGGGTCCAGCGGAAGCCGCCGATCCCGAACTCCTCGCCCAGCGCCGCCACCATCTCCGCCTGTTCCTTCACCCCGGCCTCGGTGCCGTGGAACTCGAAGAACAAAGCCGGCTGTTTCGGGTAGTCGAGCTTGGCGTAGCGGATCAGCGCATCCATCTGCACTTCATCGACCAGCTCGATGCGCGCGACCGGGATGCCGGACTGGATGGTGCGGATCACGGTGTTGACCGCATCGCCGATGCTGGGGAAGAGCGCGACGGCGGCCGCCATGGTCTCCGGCACGCCGTAGAGGCGCAGCCTGACCTCGGTGATGATGCCGAGCGTGCCTTCCGAGCCGACGAAGAGCCGGGTGAGATCGTAGCCCGCGGCGGATTTCCGCGACCGGCCGCCGGTGCGGATCACGCGGCCGTCGGCCAGCACCACGGTCAGGCCCAGCACGTTCTCCCGCATGGTGCCGTAGCGCACCGCGTTGGTGCCGCTGGCCCGCGTCGCCGCCATGCCGCCCAAGGTGGCATCGGCGCCGGGATCGATCGGGAAGAAGAGGCCGGTATCGCGGAGATAGGCGTTGAGCGCCTTGCGCTTCACCCCGGCCTGGACCTTGACGTCGAGATCCTCGGCATTGACCTCCAGCACCTGGTCCATTCCCGAGAGGTCGATCGAGACGCCGCCTTCGAGCGCCGCGACATGGCCTTCCAGCGAGGTGCCGACGCCGAAGGGGATGATCGGCGCGTCGTGCTGGGCGGCGAGCTTGACGATCGCCACCACGTCCTCGGTCGACTTGGCGAAGGCGACCACGTCCGGCGCAAAGGAAGGGTGGTAGGATTCGTCGCGGCCATGGCGCTCGAGGATTCCGGCATTGGTGCTGACCCGGTCGGCGCCGAGCAGTGCCGTCAGTTCCGCGACGAGGCCGTCGGTGTCCTTGGTGCGCCGGTTGGCAAGCATCGGTCGTTCCTTATTCGGGGGCGCCGTAGCCGCCGCCGCCGGGTGTTTCGATCACGAAGACGTCGCCGGGGCGCATCTCCGCCTTGTCGGTGCCGCCCAATGTGACCACCGAACCGTCCTTGCGTTCAACCGAATTTCGCCCCAGCGCGCCATCGCGGCCGCCCGCCATGCCGTAGGGCGGAATGACCCGGTGGCCGGACAGAATGGCGGCGGTCATCGCCTCCAGGAAGCGGACCCGGCGGATCACGCCGTCGCCGCCCCGGTGCCGGCCCTTGCCGCCGCTGTCCTTGCGGATGCGGAACTCTTCCAGCAGGACGGGGAAGCGCCATTCCAGTACTTCCGGATCGGTCAGGCGGGAGTTGGTCATGTGGGTCTGCACCGCGTCGGTGCCGTCGAAATCCGGCCCGGCCCCGGAGCCGCCGGAGACGGTCTCATAATATTGGTAGCGGTCGTTGCCGAAGGTGAAGTTATTCATCGTGCCCTGGGCCGCCGCCATGACGCCCATCGCCCCGTAGAGCGCATCGGTGATGCATTGCGAGGTCTCGACATTGCCGCTGACCACCGCCGCCGGGTATTTCGGCTTCAGCATCGAGCCTTCGGGAATGACGATGTCCAGCGGCTCCAGGCAGCCGGCATTCATCGGAATCTCGTCGTCGATCAGGGTGCGGAAGACGTAAAGGACCGCGGCCTTGGCGACGGCGGAAGGGGCGTTGAAGTTGTTGGCGAGCTGCGGGCTGGTGCCGGTGAAATCGACCTTGGCCCGGCGCGCCTTGCGGTCGACCGTAACGGAAGCGGCGATCTTGGCGCCGTCGTCCATCTCATAGGTGAAGGCGCCGTCCTTCAGCCGGTCGATGACTCGCCGCACCTGCTCGGCGGCATTGGCGCGGACGTGGTTCATATAGGCATGGACCACGTCGAGGCCGAAATCCTTCACCATCCGGCGCAGCTCCTGCACGCCTTTCTCATTGGCGGCGACCTGGGCGGCGAGATCGGCGATATTCTGGTCGGGATTGCGCGCCGGGTATTTGCCGGAGCTGAGCAGTTCGCGCATCGCCTTCTCGCGGAACGTGCCCTGATCCACCATCTTCACGTTGTCGATGAGGACGCCTTCCTCCTCGACCGAATGGCTGTCGGGTGGCATCGAGCCCGGGGTGATGCCGCCGATATCGGCGTGATGGCCGCGGGAAGCGACGTAGAACAGGATGTCGGCACCGGCCCCAGTGGCGCCATCGGGGTCGAAGACCGGCGTCACAACAGTGATGTCCGGGAGATGCGTGCCGCCGTTATAGGGCGCGTTCAGCACATAGACATCGCCGGGTTTCATGTCGGGATTGGCGGCGATCACGGTCTCGACGCTCTCGCCCATCGAGCCCAGATGCACCGGCATATGCGGTGCGTTGGCAATGAGGCGACCCTGCTGGTCGAACAGGGCGCAGGAGAAGTCGAGCCGCTCCTTGATGTTCACCGAATGGCTGGTCTTTTCCAGGGTCGAGCCCATCTGCTCGGCGATCGACATGAAGAGGTTGTTGAAGATCTCCAGCATCACCGGATCGACCGCGGTGCCGATCGCGGCGTTGCGGAGCACGGCGACGATGCGGTCGAGGATCAGGTGGCCGCGATCATTGGCGATGGCGCGCCAGCCCGGCTCGACGATGGTGGTCGAGGTCGGGTCGAGGATGATCGCCGGGCCTTCCACGGTCTGGCCGGGGCGGAGCTGCGCGCGGTCGAAAACCGGTGCCTGATACTGCTGGCCCTCGGCGGTGAAGGGAACGGCGGCGAGGGATGATGCGTCCTTTTCGCCGACGGCGAGGATCGGATCATCGACCCGCTCGGAGCGGCCGATCGCCTCGACCGAGATCGAATCCACGATCAGCGGCTTCTCCGGCACGATGAAGCCGTAGCGCTGCCGATGCGCGGTCTCGAAGCTTGCCTGAATGTCGGCGAGGCTGCCGAAGCTGGCGATCAGCGGCGCGTCCGTGCCGGCATATTTCAGGTGAACCTGCGGCAGGATGGTGATGGCGTCCTCCGGAATGCCCTGCGCGGCGATCTCGGCCTTGGCGGCGAAGGTGAGCTCGGCGACGTCGGTTTGCAGGCGCGACATCAGGAGCTTCTCGAACTTCGCCTCGACGGTCTTGTGACGGATGGCGCGGATGTCGGCCAGGCCCATGCCATAGGCCGAGAGCACGCCGGCGAAGGGATGCAGGAAGATCCGGGTCATGCCGAGCGCATCGGCGACCCGGCAGGCCGCCTGGCCGCCAGCGCCGCCGAAGCAGGCGAGGGTGTATTGCGTGACGTCATAGCCGCGCTGGATCGAGATTTCCTTGATCGCATTCGCCATGTTGGCGACGGCGATCATGAGAAATCCTTCGGCAACCGCTTCCGGCGAGCGGCTCTCGCCAGTCGCCCTGGAGATCTCGGCGGCGAGGGCGGCGAACTTGTCCGCGACGACGGCGCGGTCGATCGGCTGGTCGCCGCTGGGGCCGAACACCTTCGGGAAGAAGTCGGGGTTGAGCCGCCCCAGCATCACGTTGCAATCGGTGACGGTGAGCGGGCCGTTGCGGCGATAGGCGGCGGGGCCGGGATCGGCGCCGGCGGAATCCGGGCCGACCCGGAAGCGCGAACCGTCGAAATGCAGGATCGAGCCGCCACCCGCGGCCACGGTGTGGATCTGCATCATCGGCGCCCGCATCCGGACACCGGCGACCTGCGCTTCGTAGGAGCGCTCGAACTGGCCGTTGTAATGCGAGACATCGGTCGAGGTACCGCCCATGTCGAAGCCGATGATGCGCTCGAAGTCGGCTTGCCGCGCGGTCTCGACCGCGCCGACGATGCCGCCGGCCGGGCCGGAAAGGATGCTGTCCTTGCCCTGGAAGGTGGCGGCGTCGGTCAGGCCGCCGTTCGACTGCATGAACATGAGCCGCGTCGTCTGGTTGCCGATCTCGCTCGCGACCTGGTTCACATAGCGGCGCAGGATCGGCGAGAGATAGGCATCGACCACCGTGGTGTCGCCGCGGGAGACCAGCTTCATCAGCGGCGACACATCATGGCTGACCGAGATCTGCGGGAAGCCGATCTCCTTGGCGATGGCGGCAAGGCGCTTCTCGTGGTCGCTGAAGCGGTAGCCGTGCATCAGGAGGATCGCGACTGAGCGGAAGCCGGCGGCGAAGGCCTTGTGCATCTCGGCGCGGGCGGCGATTTCGTCGAGCGGGGTGAGAATGTCACCCTGCGCGCCGACCCGTTCGGCGACTTCGATCACTTCCGAGTGCAGCAGCTCGGGCAGCTCGATCCTTCGGGCGAAGATCTTCGGCCGGTTCTGGTAGGCGATGCGGAGCGCGTCCTTGAAGCCCTTGGTGGTGACCAGCAGGGTGCGTTCGCCCTTGCGCTCCAGGAGCGCGTTGGTGGCGACGGTGGTCCCCATCTTGATCACCGCCACGCTCGCCGGCAGCGGTTCGTTGGCGGAGAGGCCGAGGATCGCGCGGATGCCGGCCATGGCGGCATCCTTGTAGCGGCCGGGATTCTCCGAGAGCAGCTTATGCGTGATCAGGCCGCCGTCGGGCCGCTTGGCGACCACATCGGTGAAGGTGCCGCCGCGGTCGATCCAGAACTGCCAGAAGCCGTTTGCCATTACCGTACCATCAGGTCGAGCTTGTGCCGAGAGAGGACGTCGCAGCCGGTCTCGGTCACGACGACCGTCTGGCCTGGATTCATAGCGAGCTTTGTCGCGCCGTCCACCAGGATCATATGGAGAAAGAGGACGATTCCCGGCCGCAGTTCCACCGGATTGTCGCGGTAGAGCATCGGCCAGTCCATCCAATTGGGCGAGAAGGTGGTCCCAAGGCTGTAGCCGCAGGCATTGAGCCGTGCCGCAGCGAAGCCGGCATCGTCCATCGCCCTGGCGTGTGCGGCAAAGACGGCACCGAAGGTGACCCCCGGGCGGATCGTTTCGATGCAGGCCTGCATCGCGCCGGTCGCCGCCTTGTGCATGGCACGTTGGCGCTCGTGCAGCTTGCCGATGACGATCGTGCGCATCAGGCAGGCATGATAGTGGCGGTAGACGCCAGCGAACTCCAGCGTCAGCTGGTCCTGCGCATCCAGCTTACGGCGGCCGGCGGCGTAGCGCACCAGCAGGGCCTGCGGGCCGGAGCCGATGATGAACTCGTTCCCGGGATAGTCGCCGCCGCCCTTGAACACCGCGCCCTGCATCGCCGCCAGGATCTCGCCCTCGTCGGCGCCTGGCTTGGCGAGCCGATGCGCTTCGTCCAGCGCATCGTCGGCGAGCTCGGCGGCGCGGCGCACATAGGCGAGCTCGGCCGGGCTCTTGATAAGCCGCAGCCGGGTCACCAGCATCGAGGCATCCGTGAGCGTGCAGAAGCCTTCGAGCGTCGCGTTGAGGCGCAGTCCGTTCTGCGCGGTGAGGCCATAGGCGTCGTATTCGACGCCGAGCTTCTTCCCCTTGAGCTTGCGGGCTTCGAGCAACCGCATGAGGTCGCCCGCGGGATTGGCGCCGTCGGCATCGACCCAGATATGGATCTCCTGGATATCCGAGGTCAGCTGCGCTTGCAGCAAGTCGGGCCGACGCGTCAGCAAAAAGAGATCGCCGTCGGCGCCGAAATAGAGGCATTGGAAGAAGACGTAGCCGAAGGTGTCGTAGCCGGTCAGGTAATACATGCTCTCCTGCCGGAACAGGAGGATTCCATCGAGCCCTTCCCGCTGCAGCGAGCGCTGCAAGGCGGCGCGCCGGGCGGCGAACTCGTCGGGGGTGAAATGCAGCGGCATCGACTCCTCCTTCTGATGCAATGCCGGGAGATTGCGGGCTGCGGGCGAAGCCGGCAAAGCCAATCGGCGCTTTGTTCGACAATGTCGAATGGCTATGCTGGCGCGATGAAGGTTCGGATCCAATCCCTGGCGCGGGCGGACGCAATCCTGGAAGTGCTGGCGAGCGGCCCGCGCTCGGGCCGGCGCCTGCGCGACATCGCGGCGGCTATTCGGCTCGCGCCGAGCACGGTCGCGACCCTGCTGAAGAGCCTGGTCGCGCTGGGCTATGCCGAGAGGATCGCGGTGAGCGGGCAGTATCGGCTGGGCCCGCGCTTGCTGAAGCTTGGCCGGGTCGTTGAGAAACAGGTCGATCTCCTGGAATTGGGGCGGCCGGGGATCATCCGCCTCTGCCAGGCGACCGGAGAGGCGGTGAACCTGCTGGTGCCATCGGCGACGACCATGGTCGTGGCGGAGAGCCTGAAGGGCGATGTCATTCTGAAGACCACGGCGCTCAAAGGCACCGGCATGCCGATGCGCGGGACGGCGTCGGGCAAGTGCTTGCAGGCGTTCAGTGGCGCGGCGGCGGGCCGCGACTTCGCCGAGGTCCGGCGCCTCGGTTATGCGACCGAGGAGGACGAGTTCCAGCCGGGCGTCATCGCCGTGGCGGTGCCGATCCTGGATGGGCAAGGACGCATGCTCGCCACGCTTAGCATCCACGGGCCGTCGCAGCGGTTCAGCATGCGGCGGGCGGCGCGGCTGGGCGGTCTGCTGAAGCAGGAGGCGCGGCGGATCACCGCATCCTTGCCGTAAAATCGCCGCAAGCGCGGCTGGAAATGCCGGCGGCCTGCCGCTATGGTTGGCTGAGGATCCGGGATCGCAGCATCAGCATGAGCATCTGGGGAAAAATCATCGGCGGGGCCGCGGGCTTCGCGCTGGGCGGCCCGCTGGGTGCGCTGCTGGGCGCGCTGGCGGGGCATGCGGCCGACAAATATGTCGGGGCCGAGGGGGCGCCGGCGCTCGAGGGACCCGACGGCGATGACCGTTCCGGGACCCGGCAGATCGCCTTCACCATCGCCGTGATCGCGCTGGGCGCCAAGATGGCCAAGGTGGACGGCCAGGTCGACCGTTCGGAGGTCGCCGCCTTCAAGGAAGTCTTCCAGGTGCCGCAGAGCGAGACGGCCAATGTCGCCCGGATCTTCGACCTGGCGAAGCGCGACGCGCGCGGCTTCGAGCCCTATGCCCGGCAGATCGCCAAGATGTTCCGCAAGGACAGCCCGGTGCTGGAAGAGCTGCTCGACGGTCTCTTTCACATCGCCCGGGCCGACGGCAGGATTCATGACTCCGAGATCGAGTATCTGAAGCAGGTCGCGACCCTGTTCGGCTTCAGCGAGGCCGACTTCGCGCGGATCCGCGAGGCCAATGTCGGGCCGGACAAGGCCGACCCCTACACCATCCTCGGCGTCACCCGCGCCATGAGCAACGATGAGATCCGCGCCGCCTGGCGCAAGCTGGTGCGCGACAACCATCCCGACCGGCTGATCGCCCAGGGCCTGCCGGAGGAATTCGTGATGCTGGCGAACCAGAAAGTCGCCACCATCAATGCCGCCTATGACAAGGTCGCCAAGGAACGCGGGATAAATTGAGTTGGTTCTCGTTCTCTCGATGCGATCGCCATTTTGCACCAATCGTCATGGTCCGCGTAGGCGGACCATCCACGAGTTTCTATCGAGCGACGGATGCAAACTCGTGGATCCTCCGCCCCAGCGGACGAATGTCCGCCTACGCGGACGGAGGAGGATGACGAGCGAAGAGTCCGTCCGTTCGATCTAGAAAGCACTTCATGCCAGCCTCACCGCCCCAACTCGCACTCCGCGACGCCGCCGTCACGTTCGGCGGCAAGCCGCTCTTCTCCGGAATCTCGCTCGGCCTCGGCAAGGCCGAGCGCGTCTGCCTGGTCGGCGCCAACGGCAGCGGCAAGTCCACCATCCTGCGCGCGCTGGCCGGCGAGATGGATCTCGATGCCGGCGAGCGCTTCGTGCAGCCGGGATTGAAGATCGGCTATCTGCCGCAGAACCCCAGCTTCGCCTCGGGTGGCAGTGTTTCCTCCTATGTCGCGGGTGGGCTCGGCGCGGATGAGCATGACTACCGCGTGGCGCGGGCGCTCGATCACCTGAGCCTCGACGGCGCCCGCGATGTCCAGACGCTCTCCGGCGGCGAGGGCCGGCGCGCGGCGCTGGCCCGGGTGCTGGCGACCGAGCCCGATCTCATGCTGCTCGACGAGCCCACCAACCATCTCGATCTCCCGACCATCGAATGGCTGGAGCAGGAACTGCTCGACTATTCCGGCGGCGTGCTGATGATCAGCCATGACCGTGCCTTCCTGAACCGGCTGACCCAACGCCTGCTCTGGCTCGACCGTGGCCGGATGTTCGAGCATGACGGCGGATTCGCCGAGTTCGAGGACTGGTCGCAGCGGATCATCGATCAGGAATCCGCCGAGGCCTATCGCCTGAAGAAGAAGATCGAGCAGGAAGAATACTGGCTGCAGCGCGGCGTGACGGCGCGGCGCTCGCGCAACGAAGGCCGGCGGCGCAACCTGTTTGCCTTGCGCGAGCAGCGCCGCACCAGCCTGAAGGCGCAAGGTGTCGCCAAGCTGGAGCTGGGCGAGGCGGAGTCCGGTGGGCGTCTGGTGATCGAGGCCAAGGACATCTCCAAGTCCTACACCCGGCCGGACGGCAGCATCCTTCCGATCGTGAAGAATTTCTCGACCCGGATTCTGCGCGGCGACCGGGTCGGCTTGATCGGGCCCAACGGCGCCGGCAAGACCACGCTCTTGAAGATCCTGACCGGCGAGATCGCGCCGGATTCGGGGAAGCTCCGGCTCGGCATCGGCTTGAAGCCGATCAGCCTCGACCAGCGCCGCGAGGGTTTCGACCTCGAAGCGACCTTGTGGCAGACCTTGGCGCCCGGCGGCGGCGATTCCATCATGGTCAATGGCCGGCAGAAGCATGTTGTCGGCTATCTGCGCGACTTCCTGTTCGACGAGAAGCAGGCGGTGATGCCGGTCCGCGCCCTCTCCGGCGGCGAACGCGCGCGGCTGCTGCTGGCCAAGCTGTTCGCCCAGCCGTCGAACCTCGTGGTCCTCGACGAGCCGACCAACGATCTCGACATGGATACGCTGGACCTGCTGCAGGAAGTGCTGGGGGAATATGACGGCACCGTGCTGATCGTCAGCCATGACCGCGACTTCCTCGACCGGCTGACCACCAGCGTGATCGCGGTCGAAGGCGAGGGCAGGGTGGCCGAATATCCCGGCGGCTACAGCGATTACCTGGTGCAGCGCCCGGTGCCGCAGAAAGCCGAGGCGAAGGCGGTGCCGCGTGCCGCACCGGAAGCGCGTCCGGCGCGGGTCGAGCCGAAGCTGAGCGGCAAGGAGACGAAGGAACTCTCCGATTTGCCGGCGAAGATCGCGGCGCTGGAAAAGGACATCGCCACCATCGAAGGCGCGCTGCACGATCCCGATTTCTATGCCCGCGACGTCGACAAATTCAACAAGGCGAGCGATCTGCTCTCGGCCAAGAAGCAGGCGCTGGAAGCTGCGGAGCTGCGCTGGCTGGAGCTTGAGGAGAAGCAGGCGCAGCTTCAGCAATCGTTTTGAAGCCGCAGCATTTCCTGGCGCTCGCCTTCGCCCAGGTGCTCTGGGGCGCCAACTTCGCCGTCTTGAAGCTCGGCCTCGACACCTGGCCGCCCTTCTTCTTCGTGGCCTTGCGGCTGGGTGCGGTCGGGTTGCTGCTGATCCCCTTCGTCGGCTTGCCGAAGCGCTCGCAACTGCCCGGCCTGCTGCTGCTCGCCTTGCTGCTGGGGGTCATCCACTTCGGGACCTTGTTCACCGGGATCGCGATCTCCGACGCGGCAACCTCGTCGATCGTCATCCAGATCCAGGTGCCGCTCGCGGCACTCAGCGCCGCCGTCTTCTTCGGCGATCGCATCGGCTGGCGGCGCTGGTCCGGCATGGCCTTGTCGATCCTCGGCATCGCGCTGCTGGTCGGCCGGCCGGCCTTCCAGGGCGGCTGGGCTGCGGTGGCGCTGATCCTCGCGGCCTCGGTTTCCTGGGTCGCCGCCAATATGCAGATCAAGCGGCTGGCCGGGGATATCGGCGGCTGGCAGCTCAATGCCTGGCCGGCCCTGCTGGCGGCGCCGATGATGCTGGTCTTGTCGGCGCTGACCGAGCAGGGCCAGGTCGAGACCCTGCGCAACGCGACATCCGCCGCCTGGTTTGCCATGGCCTATCAGGTCGTCGTGACCACGGCGCTCTGCTATGGCCTCTGGTTCGCGATGATGCGGCGCTACCCGGTGACCCAGGTCATGCCCTTCACCTTGCTGGAGCCGGTGTTCGGCGCGCTGACCGCGGTCTTCCTGCTGGACGAGCCCTGGGACTGGCAGATGGTGCTGGGCGCCCTGGTGACCGTTTCCGGCCTCGCGATCATCGTCATCCGCCGCCCGCAATCGGTTGAGCAACCGGTGGGTCCCGGGGCATGATCCCCTCAACCGCCAGGCCGAGGCCATGAAGATCACCCGCATCCGCCTCTATCGCCAGTTCCAGCCGTTCCGCGACGGGCCCTATACCTGTTCCGGCAACCGCACTGCCTTGGGCTTCGATTCCGCGATCGTGGCGATCGACACCGACCAGGGCCTGACCGGCTGGGGCGAGATGGCACCCTTGGGCAGCTTCTATTCCGAGGCGTTCAGCGCCGGGGCGCGCGCGGGCATCGAGGAACTGGCGCCGATCCTCATCGGCCAGGACCCGACCCAGAGCGCGCGCATCGCCGATCTCATGGATCTCCACATGATGGGCCAGCCTTATGTGAAGGCCGCGCTCGACATGGCCTGCTGGGATTTGAAGGGGCGCGCCGCAGGGCAGCCGCTCTGCGAGACCCTGGGCGGGCGCTTCGGCGAGGGCATCACGCTCTATCGCTCGATCTCCCAGGAAGCCCCGGAAGCGATGGCGAAGCGGGCGCAGAAGTATCTCAAGGAAGGCTATCGCCGGCTGCAGGTGAAAGTGGGCGGCGATCCCGCGGTCGATGTCGCGCGTTTCGAGGCGGTGCGTGCGGTGGTGCCGGGCGACGTCGTGCTGTTCTGCGACGCCAACGGCGGCTGGACCTTGCAGCAGGCGCGTCGCTTCCTCTTGGGCGTCGGCAATGCCGATTTCACCTTGGAGCAGCCCTGCGCTTCCTATGCCGAATGCCGCGCGCTCCGGGCCCAGTGCCGCCAGCCGATGGTGCTCGACGAATCCATCACCGCGCTGGAGGCGCTGCTGAACGCGATCCATGATGGCGTCGCCGACGGCGTCACGGTGAAGATCTCGCGGGTCGGTGGGATCGGCAAGGCGCGGCTGATTCGCGACGTCGCGGTCGCCGCGCGGCTGCAGGTAACGGTCGAGGATACCGGCGGCGCCGAGATCGACACGGCGGCGATGACCCATCTCTCGCTCTCCACGCCGGAACATCTCCGCACCCATACGGTCGATTTTCACAACTGGGTTTCGCTGGGACACGGCGACGGCATTCCCCCGGTCAGGGACGGAATCCTCTACCCGCCGGCCGGCCCGGGCCTCGGCATCGCCGTGCGCGAGGCCGAGCTCGGCAAGCCGATCTTCGAGACGGCGCCGTGAAGCTCCGCGACCTCGGTTGGATGCTGCTCATCCAGGCGATCTGGGGCGTCAACTTCGTCGTGGTGAAGCTCGGCCTCGACCATATGCCGCCGCTGTTCTTCGTCGCACTGAGGTTCAGCCTCGCGGCGCTCATCCTGGTGCCCTTCTCCGGCCTGCCGCGGGCGCATCTGAAGCGGGTGATCCCGCTCTCCTTCACGCTCGGCGTGATGCATTTCACCTTGATCTACACCGGCATGCATTATCTCGACGCCGCGACCACGGCGATCGCGGTGCAGCTGCAGGTGCCGTTTGCCGCGATCCTGGCGGCGATCTTCTTCAAGGAGACGCTGCACTGGCGGCGCATCACCGGCATGGTGATCGCCTTCGCCGGCATCGTGACGATCGCGGGGCAGCCGCAATTCCTCGCCCATCCCTGGCCTTTGGCCTCGGTGATCGCAGCCGCGCTGGTCTGGTCGATCGCCAACATGCAGGTGAAGGCCCTGGGCGACGAGATCGATGCCGTGCAGCTGAACGGCTGGATCGCGATCCTGGCCGCGCCGCAATTGCTGGTGGTTTCCTACGCGGTGGAGGGAGACCATTGGCCGACCCTGGCTCAGATCGGCTGGGGCGGCGCCTTCGCGCTGGCCTATCAGGCGGTGATCGTGGCCGCCTTCAGCTACTGGATCTGGTACAATCTGATGCGGCGCTATCCGGTCAACCTGGTGATGCCCTTCATGCTGCTGCAGCCTTTGATCGGCGCCGCTTCCGGCGTGGTGTTCCGCAACGAGGTGATCACCTTGCCGATGGTGATCGGCGGCATCGGCATCCTGATCGGCGTCGCGATCATCATCATCCGCCGCCCGGCCGTGATTGCCCCTTCGACCAAGACCGGTATCTAGCCCATGAGCATCGTCGAGCTGCCGTCGCCCAACTACAACCACCGCAACGCGCCGATCGACATCCTGCTGCTGCATTACACCGGCATGCAGAGCGCGCAGGCGGCGCTCGACCGGCTCTGCGATCCCGGCGCCAAGGTCAGCGCGCACTACGTCGTCGATGAGGACGGCACGACCTATCGGCTGGTCGAGGAGGAGTTCCGCGCCTGGCATGCCGGGGCGGCCTACTGGGGCGGGACCAAGGACATCAACGCGCATTCGATCGGGATCGAGATCGTCAATCCCGGGCACGAGTTCGGCTACCGCGCCTTTCCGATGCGGCAGATGGAAGCGGTGCTCGACCTTGCCAAGGACATCGTCGCGCGCCACGGCATCGCGCCGGCGCGCGTGCTCGGCCATTCCGACGTGGCGCCGCTCCGCAAGGAGGATCCCGGCGAGCTGTTCGACTGGCACTATCTCGCCGAGAACGGGGTGGGGCTCTGGCCCGAGCCGAAGCCCTGCGGCTGGAGCGACGCGGAGTTTCTGCTGAAGCTCGGCGCCTATGGCTATGATCTCGAGGGACCGAAGGGTGCCGAGGCCGCCAAGGTGCGCCATGCAGCGGTGATGGCCTTCTCGCGCCACTTCCGTCCGGCGCGATTGTCCTCGCTGCCGGATCCCGAGCTCAAGGCGGTGCTGAACGGATTGATTGACTTGGCCGCGGCGGGGGCCTAACTCAACGCCGCCAGATGACCGGATGGTCGCTCTCTCAGCAATGGGAGGGAGGAAAGTCCGGGCTCCATGGAAGAACGGCGCCGGTTAACGGCCGGCGGGCGCGAGCCCAGGGAAAGTGCCACAGAGAAGAGACCGCCGGTCACACGGGTTCGCCCCGTTCATCGGCAAGGGTGAAACGGTGCGGTAAGAGCGCACCGCGCGGCCGGCAACGGACGCGGCACGGCAAACCCCGCCGGGAGCAAGACTGCATAGGAGGATGGAGCCGGGGCAACTCGGCTCGGGCGGCTTCCGCGCCATATCCTCGGGTAGGTCGCGTGAGGCGGTCGGCAACGATCGTCCCAGAGGAATGGCCATCCAGGGGCCGCAAGGCCCCGGACAGAACCCGGCTTACAGGTCATCTGGCGCTTCTCTCCGCGCCGAAGCGGAACCTACGGGGAACATCCCAAACCCTTGAACCGCCGAGATTCAAGGCCTTGATCCAATTCTAGTTTAAGGACGCTTTGTAAGCAATTGATTCCGTTGACTCTCGTTTGCGCTGCAATGCGCAAAAATCGGAAAAACCCAAGATTTTCCATAGAGTTACGGCCAATTCCCATTGACGCCCATATGATCCCATGATATCCCATCACCCTACCTGCTATTCCCAGGTCCGACGGGCGGGTCGGGTCTGGATCCCAAGGCATTTCGATGGCGGCGCCGGCCATCAAGGGGCGCGTTCCCTGAAGCCCGACAGTCCCGATCGAGGGGGCGAGGGCGGCAATCCGGAACGTGAGTGCGCGGTCGATGGCTGTGTTCATCGATACCTTCATCAACAAGGTCGACCGGAAGGGCCGCGTTTCCGTTCCCGCGCCCTATCGCGCCGCGCTGGTGGGCCAGCTGTTCCAGGGCATCGTCGCCTTCCCGAGCTTCAAGCACCCCGCCATTCAATGCCAAGGCATGGACTGGATGACCGCGTTCACCGAGACGATGAACAAGGTCGATCTCTTCTCCGACGAGCATGACGATCTGACCGCGTCGGTCTTCGCCGACGCCAAGCAACTCGCCTTCGACGGCGAGGGACGAATCATGTTGCCCGAGATTTTGGCGCAGCATGCCGCGATCGGCGAGGCCGCCGCCTTCGTCGGTCGCGGACATACTTTCGAGATCTGGCAGCCCGAGGCGCTCGAGGCCTACAAGGCCGAGGCGCGCAAGCGGGCGCTGGAAAAAGGCCGCACGCTGCCCGGCAATGGCGGTGGCAAATGAGCCCGCTTCACAAGCCGGTCCTGCTCAGAGAAGTGATCGAGGCGCTGCTTCCGGCCGACGGCGCGATCTTCGTCGACGGCACCTTCGGCGCCGGCGGGTATACCCGCGCGCTGCTCGATGCGGCGAACTGCACGGTCTTCGCCATCGACCGCGATCCCGACGCGATCAAGGGCGCTGCGCCCTTGATCGCGCAGTATGCGGGCCGCCTGCATGTGATCCAGGGGCGGTTCGGCGATCTCGCGCGCCTGCTGGCCGAGCGCGGCGTCGAGGCGGTCAACGGCATCACCTTCGATTTCGGCGTCTCCTCGATGCAGCTCGACCAGGCGGCGCGGGGCTTCTCCTTCCGCTTCTCCGGTCCGCTCGACATGCGGATGGAGCAGGCGGGTCCCAGCGCCGCCGACCTCGTCAACGCCATGGCCGAGCGGCCGCTCGCCGATTTGATCTTCACCTTCGGCGAGGAGCGCCAGGCGCGCCGCATCGCCCGCGCCATCGTCGCCGCCCGCGACCTGGCGCCGATCGAGACCACCGACCGCCTGGCCGAGATCGTGCGCCGCGCCATCGGCGGCAAGCCGAATCCGAACCAGATCGATCCGGCGACCCGCACCTTCCAGGCCTTGCGCATCGCGGTGAACGACGAATTGGGCGAGATCGATCGCGGTCTTGCCGCGGCCGAACAGCTGCTGGCGCCCGGCGGGCGGCTGGCCGTCGTCTCGTTTCATTCGCTCGAGGATCGCCGGGTGAAGCAGTTCCTGCGCGACCGCGCCGGCGCCGCGCCGAAGGGCTCGCGCCATCTGCCGGTCGCCCGGCAGGACGAAGCGAAGCCGGTGTTCCGCCTGATCGCCGCCGGCGGCATCACGGCCTCCGAATCCGAGCTTCGGGAGAATCCGCGGTCGCGTTCGGCGCGGCTGCGCGTGGCGGAGAAGGTGGCGGCATGATCCGGCTCGGCACCTTCGTCTGGCTCGCACTCCTCACCATGATCGGGGTCGGCCTCTATCAGGTCGAGCTCGGCGTGCTCGCCAAGGAATCCGAGCTCAAGCAGATCAACCGCCAGATCGACGCCAACCGCGACGCCACCCATGTGCTGGAAGCGGAGTGGAGCTACCTGAACGACCCGACGCGCCTCGCCGATCTGGCGCGGCGCTACACCGACCTCGCGCCTGCGACGCCGACCCAGATCGCCGGCTTCGACCGGCTGTTGCCGCGCCCGCCGGCGGGCCAGCCCTTCGAGCGCGGCCTGCATGAAGGCGGCGCGGCCGGTGCCGCGGCCCTGCTCGCCAGCATGAAGGCCTCGGAACCGGATGCCGGCTCGCCCAAGACGGCGACCGCCGCGACCTTCTCCACCGCGACCGCGTCCGACGCCGACGAGAAGTCGCCGGCCAAGCCGACCGACGAGCAAGCCGAAGCCGATGACGTGATCGACGCCATCCTCGCCGACATGAAGAAGGCCCAGGAATGAGAGGGGCCCAATGAAGAACTGGCTCCGCCGCAAGCAACGCCCGCAGCCCGGCTTCGACATCCGCCAGCCGCAGCCGGTCATCGACCCGATGGCGATCGAGCCGGAGCTTTCCGGCGTGCAGTCGCGCGTGCTCGAGACCAGCCATAACCGGCTGATGCTGGGCGCCGGCCTGTTCGGCGTCGCCTTCCTGGTGATCACCGTGCGGCTCGCCATGGTGACCCTGCTGCCGCAGGAGGCCGATGCCGCGGTCGCGCACAAGTCCGGCGTGGCGCCGGTCGCCGACCGCGCCGACATCATCGATCGCAATGGTGTCGTGCTGGCGACCTCGCTCACCACCGCTTCGCTGTTCGCCAACCCGTCGCAGATCCGCGATCCGGACGACACCGCCGAGCGGCTCAACATGGTGCTGCCGGATCTCAACATCGCCTCGACCGCGGCGAAGCTCGACACCGACAAGACCTTCATCTGGCTGAAACGCAACCTGACGCCCAAGCAGCAGGATGGCGTGAACCGTCTCGGCATCCCGGGGCTTTATTTCCAGATGGAGACCAAGCGCATCTATCCGCAGGGTTCGCTCACCTCGCATGTCGTCGGCTTCACGGACGTGGACAGCCGCGGCCTGGCCGGCGTCGAGCGCTCGTTCGACGACCTGCTCTCCGGCGGCCAGCGGCCGCTGCAGCTCTCGATCGACATCCGGATCCAGCACATCGTGCATGAGGAAGTTTCGCGCGCGATCGCCGACTTCAACGGAATCGGCGGCGTCGGCGTCGTCACCGACATCAAGACCGGCGAGGTGCTGTCGCTGGTCTCGCTGCCGGACTTCGACCCGACCGACCCCGGCAAGGCCGATGCGGATACGCGCTTCAACCGTGCGACCCTCGGCGTGTTCGAGATGGGCTCGGTCTTCAAGATCTTCAACACCGCGATCGCGCTCGATTCCAAGACCTGCAAGATCAGCGACGGCTTCGACGCCAGCAAGCCGATCAAGATCAGCCGCTTCACGATCAGCGACTTCCACGGCAAGAACCGCTGGCTCTCGGTGCCGGAGATCTTCACCTATTCCTCCAACATCGGCTCGGCCAAGATGGCCGACGCGTTCGGCGCCGAGGTGCAGCAGAGCTACCTGGCGAAGCTCGGATTGCTGGACAAGTCGCCGATCGAGCTGCCGGAAGTCGGCATGCCGATGTATCCGGCTGCCAAGAACTGGAAGCGCATCAACACCATGACCGTCTCCTACGGGCATGGCGTGTCGGTCAGCCCGTTCCAGCTCGTCACCGCGATGTCGGCGACCATCAACAAAGGCCTGCTGATCACGCCGACGATCTTGAAGCGGACCGCGAACGAGGTTCCGGACGGGCATCGCGTCGTCTCGGAAAAGACGTCGACCGCGATCCGGCAGCTGATGCGCCTGGTGACCCTGGTCGGTACCGGCAAGTTAGCCAACACGCCCGGCTACCAGGTCGGCGGCAAGACCGGCACGGCCGACAAGGAGAAGGGCGGGCGCTATTCCGAGAATGCCAACCTCGCGTCCTTCCTGGCCGCGTTCCCGATGGACGATCCCAAATACGCGATCCTGGTCATGGTCGATGAGCCGAAGGGCAACCAGAAGAGTCATGGCTACGCAACCGGCGGCTGGGTCTCGGCACCGGCGGTGGGCTCGATCGTCGAGCGCATGGCGCCGCTGATGGGCATCAGCCCGATGCCGGTGCTGCCGCCCGAGGAAGAGAACCCGCTGGTCGCCCTGGTGCCGGATTACGATTCACCCGCCTCAAAAAAATCAAATTCATTGGTGATGCAGGTGAAAGCCACGGGCGACGCCGAATCGAAATCGGTGGCCGCGGAACCGGCGGCTCCTGGAGCTCCTCTTGAGGCTGAATGATTTGATCTCCGCGACCGACATCCTGGCGGCCAGCGCCGAAGCACTGAAGGCGAGCGGGCCGCTCGATGTCGAGATCGCCGGCATGACCGCGGATTCCCGCCAAGTCGCGCCGGGCTTCCTGTTCGCTGCGCTGCCGGGCACGCAAGTCGATGGCCGCGAATTCGTGCCGGCCGCGATCAAGGCCGGCGCCGCCGCCTTGCTGCTGCCTGAGGGGAGCCGGATTTCGGTGCCGTCGGAAGTCGCGGTGTTGATGGCACCGAATCCGCGCCGTGCATTGGCGCTGATGGCGGCGCGCTTCGCCGGCGCCCAGCCGAAGATCGTCGTCGCCGTCACCGGCACCAGCGGCAAGACCTCGACCACGGTCTTCGCGCGGCAGCTCTGGTCGCTGCTCGGTCATCGCGCGGGCAGCCTCGGCACCATCGGCGTCTTCGCGCCCGGCTACGAGCGCGGCGAATCCCTGACCACGCCGGATCCGATCGAGCTGCACCGCATCCTGGCGGAGCTGGGCCGGGCCGATGTCGATCACCTGGCGATCGAGGCCTCCAGCCATGGCCTCGACCAGTATCGGCTGGACGGCGTGCAGCTCGCCGCCGCGGCCTTCACCAATCTCTCGCGCGACCATCTCGACTATCACCCGACGATGGAAGCCTATCTCGCCGCCAAGCTGCGGTTGTTCGAGGAATTGCTCCCGGCCGGCGCCGCCGCGGTGGTCAATGCCGATATCGAGCCGGCGGCCAAGGTGCGCGAGATCGCCAAGCGCCGCGGGCTGCGGCTGATCAGCTTCGGGAGGAGCGGAACCGAGATCAAGCTGCTGAAGCAGACGCCAGGCGCCCATGGCCAGACCCTGGAGCTCGAAGTGCTGGGCAAGCGGCACACCGTCACCTTCCCGGTGGTCGGCATCTTCCAGGCCGAGAATCTGCTGGCGGCCTTGGGTCTCGTCATCGGCACCGGTGCCGATGCGGAGAAGGCGGTCGGCATGATCGCCAATGTCTCCGGCGTGCATGGCCGGATCGAGCATGTGGCGACGACGCCCTCCGGCGCCTCGATCTATGTCGATTACGCGCATAAGCCGGCCGGCCTCGAAGCGGTGCTGACCACCTTGCGGCCGCATGCCGAAGGCCGGCTGTTCGTTCTCTTCGGCTGCGGCGGCGACCGCGATCCCGGCAAGCGGCCGCAGATGGGCGAGATCGCGACCAAGCTCGCCGACCGCGTCATCGTCACCGACGACAACCCGCGCAGCGAGGATCCGGCCAAGATCCGCGCCGCGATCCTGGCCGGCGCGCCCTCCGCCGTCGAGATCGGCGATCGGGCCGAGGCCATCAAGGTTGCGATCGGCGAGTTGAAAAAGGGCGACCTGCTGGTGATCGCCGGCAAGGGCCACGAGACCTACCAGATCATCGGCAAGGTGAAGCACCCGTTCGATGACAGCGCCGTCGCGCGTTCAGTGGTCACAGAGCTTGGAGCTGCGCGATGAGCGAGGCGCGCGCACTCTGGACCTCGGCCGAGATCGCCGCCGCCACCAACGGGCGCGCGGGCAAGCGCTTCAGCGCCGACGGCGTCTCGATCGACAGCCGCAAGATCGCCCAAGGCGATCTCTTCGTCGCCTTGCACGGCCCCAATTTCGACGGCAACGACTTCGTCGCCGGCGCGCTGACCGCCGGTGCGGCGGGCGCGCTGGTCGATCGCCTGCCGGGAGGCCCCCTGGGTTCAAGCATGGCGGCGGACATGCCGGTCGTGGTGGTCGAGGACACCTTGCAGGGCTTGGCGGATCTCGGCGCCGCCGCGCGGTCGCGCACGCCGGCGAAGTTCACGGCGGTCACGGGCAGCGTCGGCAAGACCAGCACCAAGGAAGCGCTGAAGGCGGCGCTGGCGCCCTTCGGCCGCACCTATGCCAGCGTCGGCAACCTGAACAACCATTGGGGCGCGCCGTTGTCGCTGTCTCGCATGCCGCGTGACACCGAATACGGCGTGTTCGAGCTCGGCATGAACCACCCGGGCGAAATCACGCCCTTGTCCAAGCTGGTTAAGCCCGAGCTCGCGATCATCACCACGGTCGAGGCGGTGCATATCGAGTTCTTCCCGTCGGTGGCCGAGATCGCCGACGCCAAGGCCGAGATCATGGACGGCATGGACGCGAACGGCACCGTGGTGCTGCCGCGTGACAACCCGCATTACGACCGGCTGGTGGCGCATGCCAGGCGCCGCGGGATCGCCCACATCCTCTCCTTCGGCAGCGATGCCGGCGACGCCAAGCTGATCGACTGCGTGGTCTCGCCGATCGGCAGCCGCGTCACCGCCGAGGTGATGGGCCAGCGGGTGAACTACGCGCTGGGCCTCCCCGGCCTGCACCAGGCGAAGAACAGCCTCTCGGTACTCTGCGCGGTGAAGGCGCTGGGTCTCGACCTCGCGACCGCCGCGGCGGCCTTGGGGGGACTGGCGGCGCTTAAGGGTCGCGGCGCCCGCGAGACGCTGATGCTGGTCTCCGGCCCGATCACGCTGCTCGATGAATCCTACAACGCGAGCCCGGCCTCCGTGCGCGCGGCCCTGTCGCTGCTCGCCGCCTCTCAGCCCGAGGGCAATGGGCGGCGCATCGCCGTGCTCGGCGACATGCGCGAGCTCGGCAGCAGCGGGCCGATGCTGCACCGGGAGCTGATGCCGGACCTCGTCGCCTCGGGCGTCGATCACGTGTTTCTGGTCGGCCCGATCATGCAGGAGCTTCATGCGGTCCTGCCGGAGAAGATCCGCGCCGGGCATTGGGGGGAATCGACCGCGGTGATCCAGCCGCTGCTGGGGTCCTTGCGTTCGGGCGACGTCGTGCTGGTGAAGGGTTCGCTCGGCACGCGCATGGCGCCGATCGTGGAAGCCTTGCGCGCGGTCGATCAGGCCACCGTCAAGCGGCCCAAAGCCGCCAACGGCGACTGAAGGGGAGAGTCGCACGTGATCTATAACCTGTTGGCACCACTGGCGGAGGACGGCGGAATCTTCAACCTGTTCCGCTACCTGACCTTCCGCACCGGTGCGGCGATCCTGTTCTCGCTGTTCCTGACCTTGCTGATCGGTCCGATGGTGATCCGCGTGCTGAAGCGGCTGCAGCGCGAGGGCCAGCCGATCCGCGACGACGGGCCGCAATCGCATCTCGTGACCAAGAAGGGCACGCCGACCATGGGCGGCCTCATGTTCCTGATCTCGGCGGCGATCACCACCTTGCTCTGGGCGGATCTCACCAACGGTTTCGTCTGGATCGTGCTGCTGGTGACGATCGGCTACGGCATGATCGGCTTCGGCGACGACTTCCTGAAACTGACCAAGCGCAACACCAAGGGCCTGCCCGGCCGCTTCAAGCTGATCGCCCAGGGCCTGATCGGCCTGATCGCCGCCTATTGCGCGATGCTGCTCACGCCGGCGCCGCTCTCGACCGGCCTCGCGGTGCCGTTCCTGAAAGAGGTGCTGGTCCCGCTCGGCTGGTTCTTCATCCCCTTCGCCGCCTTCGTGATGGTGGGGGCGTCGAACGCGGTCAACCTGACCGACGGTCTCGATGGCCTGGCGATCGTGCCGGTGATGATCGCCGCCGCCTGCTTCTCGCTGATCGCCTACCTGGTCGGCAACTCGGTCTTCGCCGAATACCTGCAGCTCCACTTCGTGCCGCGCACCGGCGAGCTTGCGGTGTTCTGCGGCGCGCTCTGCGGCGCAGGCTTGGGCTTTCTCTGGTTCAACGCGCCGCCGGCCATGGTCTTCATGGGCGACACCGGCTCGCTCTCGATGGGCGGCGCCTTGGGCGCCATCAGTGTCATCACCAAGCATGAGCTGGTGCTGGCCATCATCGGTGGTTTGTTCGTGCTGGAGACCGTCTCGGTCGTGGTGCAGGTGGTGAGCTTCAAGACCACCGGCCGCCGCGTCTTCATGATGGCGCCGCTGCACCATCACTTTGAGAAAAAGGGCTGGGCCGAGCCAACCATCGTCATCCGCTTCTGGATCATCGCCGCAGTGCTGGCGCTGATCGGCCTCGCAACGCTCAAGCTGAGGTGACGATGGCCAGTCCGATCCGCATCCCCGACGTCGCGAACAAGGTGGTGGCCGTGCTCGGCCTCGCCCGTTCCGGCCTGGCTGCGGTCGAGGCCTTGCACAATTCCGGCGCCATCGTCTGGGCCTGGGACGACGCGGAGAAAGCCCGCGCCAACGTGCCCGAGCCGCTGCTGGCCGATCTCCACAAAGCGGACTGGTCGAAGGCGACCGCGCTGGTGATAAGCCCCGGCATCCCCACCACCTTCCCGAAGCCCAATCCCGTCGCGGCCGCGGCCAAGGCCGCCGGCCTGCCGCTGATCAGCGACATCGAGCTGCTACACCGCGCCGAGCCGAAGGCCCGCGTCGTCGGCATCACCGGCACCAACGGCAAGTCCACGGTCACGACTCTGCTCGGCCATATCCTGAAATCGGCCGGCCGCAACGTCGCGGTCGGCGGCAATCTCGGCCAAGCCGTGCTCGGCCTGCCGGCGCTGGGCGGCGGCGGCATCTATGTGCTGGAACTCTCGTCCTATCAGCTGGAGATCACGCCGAGCCCGGTTTCGGACGTGGCGATGCTCCTCAACATCACGCCCGACCATCTCGACCGCCACGGCGGGATGGAAGGCTATGTCGCCGCCAAGAAGATGATCATGCGCCCCAAGGGCGGTTCGAGCATCGGCATCATCGGCCTCGATGACGCGCCCTGCCGCCAGATGTTCGCTGCGCTGCAGGCCGAGCGCAAGCGGCGCATGATCGGGGTCTCCGCCGAACGAGCGGTCGAAGGCGGTGTCTCCGCGGTGAACGGAATGCTGGTCGATGCGATCGGCGGGAAGCCGATCGAGATCCTGGATCTCAACGCCGTTGCGCGGCTGCCCGGCCAGCACAATTGGCAGAACGCGGCCGCCTGCTATGCCGCGGCGCGGGCGCTGGGCTTGGGCATTGACGAGGTCGTCGAGGGGCTCAAGACCTATCCCGGCCTGGTGCATCGCCAGGAGCTGGTCGCGACCATCGACGGCATCCGCTTCGTCAATGACAGTAAGGCGACCAATGCCGACGCCGCGGCGAAAGCGCTCGCCTGCTACGACAACATCTATTGGATCGCCGGCGGCAAGCCGAAGGAAGGCGGGCTGGCCGGCTTGGAGAGCTTCTATCCGCGTATCCGTCGCGCCTATCTGATCGGCGAAGCGGCCCAGGCGTTCGGCAAGCAGCTCGGCGGCGCCGTCACGGCGACGCAGAGCGGCACGCTGGACCAGGCCGTCGCCCAGGCCGCGGCGGACGCGAAAAAGGACGCCGCGCAAAGCCCGGTCGTGCTTCTTTCGCCGGCCTGCGCCTCCTTCGACCAGTACAACGACTTCGAAGAGCGCGGCGACCATTTCCGCCAGATCGTGGCAACCCTTCAAGCCAAGGGGGCCGCATGATCGGCTTTGCCCGCACCGACCGTTCGGCACTCGGCCAGTGGTGGTGGACCGTCGACCGCTGGACCCTGGCCGCCGTCATCGCGCTGATGTTCGTCGGCGCGATCCTGGTGCTGGCGGCGAGCCCCGCGGTCGCGACCCGCATCGGCCTCGACAGCTTCTACCTGGTGCGCCACCACTACATGATGCTGCCGGCCGCGGCGGCGGTGCTGATCGCGGTCTCGGTGCTGACCCCGCGCCAAGTGCGCCGGGTCGGCGTGGTGTTCTTCTTCTTCTTCCTGGCGCTGACCGCGCTCACCTTGGGCTCCGGCATGGAGATCAAGGGTGCGACGCGCTGGATCTCGGTCGGCCCGCTCTCGATGCAGCCCTCGGAGTTCCTGAAGCCCTGCTTCGCGATCTTCACCGCCTGGATGTTCGCGCTGCAGCGCACCGAAGGCCAGCGCATTCCCGGCAATCTCATCAGCATCGGCGCCTACCTCCTGACGGTCCTGATCCTGATCAAGCAGCCGGATCTCGGCATGACCGTGGTCATCACCGCGACCTGGGCGGCGCAATTCTTCGTCGCCGGCCTGCCGATCTTCTGGGTGGCGTCGATCGTCGGCGCCGGCGTCGCGGGTCTCATCGGCGCCTACATGATGCTGCCGCACGTGACCGATCGCGTGAACCAGTTCCTCGATCCCTCGACCGGCGACACCTACCAGATCGACCGCGCGCTCGAAGCCTTCAGCCATGGCGGCCTGGTCGGCCAAGGCCCCGGCGGCGGCACGGTGAAGCTGACCATCCCCGACGCCCATGCCGATTTCGTCTTCGCCGTCGCCGGCGAGGAATTCGGCATGGTGGTCTGCACCATCATCGTCGCGCTGTTCGCCTTCATCGTGCTCAGGAGCCTGCTGCGCATGCTGAGCGAGACCAATCTCTTCGTGCTGCTGGCGACGACCGGCCTGGTCACCAGCTTCGGCCTGCAGGCGGTGGTCAACATGGCCTCGACCCTGCACCTGATGCCGACAAAGGGTATGACGTTACCGTTCATCTCCTACGGCGGCTCGTCGATTGTCGCCATTGCCCTGGGTGTCGGCATGATGCTGGCGCTCACCCGCAAGCGTTTCCCGGGGAGCCAGGACGTATGACGGCGCGCATTCTCCTCGCAGCCGGCGGCACCGGCGGACATCTCTTCCCGGCGGAAGCTTTGGCCGGCGCGCTGCTCGGCCGCGGCTTCGCGGTCGATCTCGTCACCGACGAGCGCGGCACCGGCTTTGCCGGCAAGCTTGCCAGCGTGCCGGTGCACCGCATCGCCTCGGGCGGCATCGCCGGCAAGGGCGTCACGACGCGCGCCCGCAACTACGGGCGACTGATGCTCGGCTTCTTGCAATCGCGCGGCCTGCTGAAGCGGCTGAAGCCCACCGTGGCGGTCGGCTTCGGCGGCTATCCCTCCCTGCCGCCGATCCTCGCCGCGCAATGGGGCAAGATCCGCACCGTCGTGCACGAGCAGAACGCCGTCGCCGGCCGTGCCAACCGCGTGCTGATGAAGCGCGCCAACCGCGTGGCGCTGAGCTTCGAGCACGTGCGCTTCACCGAAGTGCTGCCGGCCGCGAAGAAGATTGTCACCGGCAACCCGGTGCGCGCTGCCGTCTCCGAGATCGCGGCCTATGCCGCGCCGAGCGCCGGCGGGCCGGTCAACCTGCTGGTCTTCGGCGGCAGCCAGGGCGCCCGGGTGTTCGGGCGCGTGACGCCGCCGGCGATCGCGCTGCTGCCGGAGGAACTGCGCAACCGCCTGAAGTTGGTGCAGCAGGTGCGCCGCGAAGACGTCGAGGACGTGACCAAGGCCTATCGCGACATGGGGCTCGACGCCGAGCTCAGCCCGTTCTTCAAGGACATGCCGGCGCGCTATGCATGGGCGCATCTGGTGGTGTGCCGGTCCGGTGCCTCCTCGGTCGCGGAGATCGAGGCTTGCGGCCGCCCGGCCTTGATGATCCCGCTGCCCAATTCGATCGACGACCACCAACGCGCCAATGCTCGCTCGCTCGGCGAGAAGGGCGCCGGCTGGGTGCTGGATGAGAATGACGCCTCGCCGCAGGCCTTGGCGCAGCGCCTGACCGCGATCCTGACCGACCGCGAGGGTTTGCAGCGCGCGGCCGAGAATGCCCGCGGCCTGGCGCGCAGCGACGCCGCCGAGCGGCTGGCCGATGTGGTCGAAAGCGTGGCGGGGGAGGCGCGCTGATGCGGGCACTTCCCCTCGATATCGGCGTCATCCACTTCGTCGGGATCGGCGGCATCGGCATGAGCGGCATCGCCGAGACCCTGCACAATCTCGGCTACAAGGTGCGCGGCAGCGATCTCGCAGACTCCTACAACACCAAGCGCCTGCGCGAGCGCGGCGTGCAGATCGAGATCGGCCACCGCGCCGAGAACCTCGCCGACGCGGCGGTCGTGGTCGTGTCCTCGGCGGTGAAGCCCGACAACCCGGAGGTGCTCGCCGCCCGCGCGCGCCTGCTCCCCGTGGTGCGCCGCGCCGAGATGCTGGGCGAGCTGATGCGGTTGAAATGGTCGATCGCGATCGGCGGCACCCACGGCAAAACCACGACCACCTCGCTGGTCGGCGCCCTGCTGGAGGCCGGCGGCTTCGACCCGACCATCATCAACGGCGGCATCATCAACAACTACGGCACCAACGCGCGTTTGGGCGCCGGCGACTGGATGGTGGTCGAGGCCGATGAGAGCGACGGCAGCTTTATGAAGCTGCCGGCGACCATCGCCATCGTCACCAACATGGACCCGGAGCATCTCGACTATTACGGCACGGTCGAGGCGATGAACCGTGCCTACGAGACCTTCGTCGAGAACATCCCGTTCTACGGCTTCGCCGCGCTCTGCATCGACCATCCGGTGGTGCAGGCGATGATCCCGAAGCTGATCGACCGGCGCATCGTCACCTACGGCTTCTCGCCCCAGGCCGACGTGCGCGCCACCGATCTCACGATGCATCCAGACGGCTCGCAGTTCCGCGTCGTGATCACCGACCGCTACCGCGGCAGCCGGAAGGAGATCGCCGGCGTCAAGCTGCCGATGGTCGGCCAGCACAACGTCCAGAATAGCCTCGCGGCGATCGCCGTCGCCCATGAGATGGGCGTCGCCGACGACACCATCCGCAACGGCTTTGCCGGCTTCGGCGGCGTCAAGCGCCGCTTCACCAAGACCGGCGAGGCGCGCGGCGTCACCGTGATCGACGACTACGGCCATCACCCGGTCGAGATCGCCGCGGTGCTGACCGCGGCGCGCCAGGCCAGCCGCGGCCGCGTCATCGCCGTGGTCCAGCCGCACCGCTACACCCGGCTGCATTCGCTGTTCGACGGTTTCGCGACCTGCTTCAACGATGCCGATGTCGTGCTGGTGGCCGACGTCTACTCGGCCGGCGAGCCGCCGATCGATGGCGTCAATGCCGAGGCGCTGGTGCAGGGCATGCGCGAGCGCGGCCATCGCCATGTCGAATACATGCCGGACCCGAAGGGTCTGGCGCGGCAGATCGCGCCCATGGTGCGGCCGGGCGACCTGGTGGTCTGCCTCGGCGCCGGCTCGATCACCTATTGGGCGCAATCCCTGCCCGCGGAGCTCGAAGCCGAGTTCGCAACGCGGGGAGCGGCGGAATGAGGGCCCTGATGACACAGCAACGCCCGCTCATCGAACGCCTGCCGCAAGTCCGGGGGCGCCTGACCGCCGGCGCCAGCCTGGCGAACGTGACCTGGTTCCGGGTCGGCGGCGCCGCGGAAGTCCTGTTCAAGCCGGTCGACCTCATGGACCTGCAGGGCTTCCTCGCGCGCAAGCCCGATGGCGTGCCGGTCACCGTGCTCGGCGTCGGCTCCAACCTGCTGGTGCGCGACGGCGGCATCCCCGGCGTGGTGATCCGCTTGGGGCGCGCCTTCGCCGAAGTGCGCGCAACCGGCACCACGGTCACGGCCGGTGCCTCGGCGCTCGACCTCAATGTCGCGCTGGCGGCGCGCGACGCCGGCATCGCCGGCCTTGAATTCCTCTCCGGCGTGCCGGGCCTGATCGGCGGGGCGCTGCGGATGAATGCCGGCGCCTATGGCAGCGACATGGCGGCGGCGGTGACCGCGGCGACCGCGCTCGACCCGCATGGCCGGCTGCACAAGCTTTCGAAGGACGAGCTCGGCTTCACCTATCGCCACAGTGCCGTCGATCCCGACTGGATCTTCATCGGCGCCGAGCTGCAGGGCCGCGCCGACAGCGCGCAGGCGATCCAGGCGCGCATCACCGAGATCCAGAACGCGCGGGCCGAGAGCCAGCCGATCCGCGCACGCACCGGGGGCAGCACCTTCACCAACCCGCCGCACCGCAAGGCCTGGGAGCTGATCGACGCCGCGGGCTGCCGCGGTCTTGTGATCGGCGGCGCGCAGGTCTCGGAGAAGCATTGCAACTTCCTGATCAACACCGGCACCGCCACCGCCGCCGATCTGGAAGGCCTGGGGGAAGAGGTGCGCCGGCGCGTCAAGGCGCAATCCGGCGTCGATCTCCAATGGGAAATCAAACGCGTCGGCGTGCCGGGGGACTCGCCGCTTCGCGTCAAGACAGAGAGTGAAGCATGAAGCGCGTATCGGTCCTCATGGGCGGCTATTCGAAGGAGCGGGAAGTCTCGCTCGCTTCCGGCGCGAATTGCGCCGCCGCGCTGCAGGAAGCCGGCTATGAAGTCCATACGCTGGACGTCCGGGGCGATATCCGCGAGGTGATCGACCGCCTACTGGCACAGAAGCCCGACGTGGTCTTCAACGCGCTGCACGGCCGCTTCGGCGAGGACGGCAACTTCCAGGGCCTGCTCAACCTGCTCAAATTGCCCTACACCCATTCCGGCGTGATGGCCTCGGCCATGGCGATGGACAAGCCGGTGGCCAAGCGCATCTTCGCCGCCAACGGCGTGCGCTGCCCCGAAGGCATCCAGCTCACCAAGGCGGAGATCCTCAAGGGCGATCCGCTGCCGCGCCCTTACGTGGTGAAGCCGTCGAATGAAGGCTCCTCGGTCGGCGTCTACATCATCAAGCAGGGCGACAACGCCAATCCCTTCGCCGGCATCGACTGGCCGTTCGGCGATCACGTGCTCTGCGAGCGCTACATCCCCGGCCGCGAACTCACGGTCGGTGTCATGGGCGACAAGGCCATGGCGGTGACCGAGCTCCGGCCGAAGTCCGGCTTCTACGACTACAAGAACAAGTACACCGATGGGATGACCGAGCATCTCTGCCCGGCGCCGCTGCCCAAGCATGTCTATGACGCGGCGATGCAGATGGCGCAGACCGCCTATCGCTCGCTCGGCTGCCGCGGCGTCGCCCGCGCCGATTTCCGCTTCGACGACAGCAAGCCGAACGGCCACGCGATCGAAGGCCTCTATCTGCTCGAGATCAACACGCAGCCCGGCATGACCGCGCTGAGCCTGGTTCCGGAACAAGCCCGCCATCTCGGGATCTCCTATCCCGAACTGGTGAGCTGGATGGTGGAGCACGCCGCATGGGACGAGTGAAAGCGATCGACGTCACGCCGAAGTCCGGCCCGCGCTTCGGCCCCGCTGGTTCGCGCGCGCCGAAGAAGGACGAGCTGCGCCCGCATGTCCATGGCGCCAGCACCCGCCGCTTCATGCGCTGGGCGGCGGTGACCATCGGCACCCTGGCGGTGGCGGCCCCGATCTACTGGGCGGTCTCCAGCGGCTGGATCACGGCGACGATCGAGGCCACGCATGCCGGCATCCTGAAGACCACGGCGGCTTCGGGCTTCGCGCTGCGCGAGGTCCGGGTCGAGGGCCGCGGCGAGACCGCAGTCGCCGACATCCTCGCCGCGGTTCAGGCCAATCGCGGCGATCCCATCCTCGGCATCGACATCGACGGCGTGCGCCAGCGTCTCAAGGACCTGCCCTGGATCGAGACCGCCAGCGTCGAGCGCCGCTTCCCCGACCAGCTCATCGTCGCCGTGACCGAGGCCGAGCCGATGGCGCTCTGGCAAAGGAGCCAGAAGCTGTTCCTGGTCAGCCGCGAGGGCGCGGTGATCGAGACCGCCAATCTCGGCAAATACGCCAAGCTGCTGATCATCGTCGGCGAGGATGCGCCGAAGAGGGCGCAGGACCTGTTCGACATCCTGGCGCAGGAACCGGAATTGCGGACGCACGTGACCGCCGCGGTGCTGGTCGGCAAGCGCCGCTGGAACATCCGCATGGACAACGACGTCGATGTGAAGCTGCCGGAGCAAGGTGCGCTCGAGGCCTGGCGGCACTTCGCCGACCTCAACCGGCAGGACAACCTGCTGGACAAGGACGTGACCGTGGTCGACCTCCGCCAGCCGGACCGTGTCGTCGTGCGGCAGGGCCATCCGCAGCCGGCGGTCGATCCGGCGACGCCGGCCAAGAGCAACGAGACGTGAGTTCGGGGATGAACATGGAACGCGAGTGGGATTTGGGGGAGCTGCGATGAAGAAGCCGCGGATTGTGACCAAGAACGGCCTGATCGCCGCCGTCGATGTGGGCTCCAGCAAGATCTGCTGCTTCATCGCCCGCTTGGCCGACGATGGGAAGCCCAACGTGGTCGGCATCGGCCACCAGATCTCGCGCGGCGTGCGCCAGGGCGCGATCATCGACATGGAGCAGGCCGAGATGGCCGTGCTCTCCACCGTCCATGCCGCCGAGCAGATGGCGCAGGAGACGATCACCGACGTGGTGATCAACCTCTCCGGCGGCTATCCTGCCTCGCAGACCATCGGTGTCGAGGTGCCGCTCTCGGGACGCGAGATCGGCGACCATGACCTGCAGCGGGTCCTGATGCAGGGCGCGCAGATCAACGGCGGCGTCGAGCGGCGCCTCATCCACTCGATCCCGGTCGGCTACACCATCGACGGCTCGCGCGGCATCCGCGACCCGCGCGGCATGTTCGGCGATCGGCTCGGGGTCGACATGCATGTTGTCACCGCCGCGGCCGGCGCGGTCCGCAATCTCACCAACTGCGTCACCCGCTGCCATCTGGAGATCAAGGCCCTGGTGGTCTCGCCCTACGCCTCCGGCCTCGCTACCCTGGTCGAGGACGAGATGGACCTCGGCGTCACCGTGATCGACATGGGCGCTGCCACCACCTCGATCGCGGTCTTCTTCGACGGCCATGTGGTCTACACCGATTCGATTGCGATCGGCGGCTCCCATGTCACCAACGACATCGCCCGCGGCCTCTCGACCCCGTTGGCCCATGCCGAACGCATGAAGACCCTCTACGGCAACTGCCTGGCCACACCCGCGGATGAGCGCGAGATCATCCAGGTTCCCCAGGTCGGCGAGGAGGAAGCGGGCATCACCAACCCGATCCCGCGCTCGATCCTGATCGGCATCGTGCAGCCGCGGCTCGAAGAGACCTTCGAGTTGGTGCGCAGCCGACTCGAAGCTTCGGGCTTCGACAAGATCGCCGGACGCCGCGTCGTCCTGACCGGCGGCGGCAGTCAGCTCGGCGGCGTCAGAGAGCTTGCTGCACTCGTTCTCGACAAGCAGGTCCGCATGGGCCGCCCGATTCGCATTCATGGTCTGGCCGATTCGACCGGCGGCCCGGCCTTCGCGACCGCTTCCGGTCTCTTGAACTACGCACTGCAAGCAGAGCCTGAAAGCCTGAAACCAAGCCGTTCCCAGCACGAATCTTCGTCCGGACTCTTCGGACGGTTTGGTTCTTGGTTGAAAGAAAACTTCTGATCAACGACCATCAAAACTCTTAGGAGGCACTACATGGCACTCAATCTCTCGATTCCGTCGGATCCGTTCGACATCCGGCCGCGCATCACCGTCATCGGCGTCGGTGGCGCCGGCGGCAATGCGGTCAACAACATGATTCGCGCCCAGCTCGAAGGCGTGGAGTTCCTGATCGCCAACACCGACGCGCAGGCGCTCCAGGGCAGCATGTGCGAGCGGCGCATCCAGCTCGGTTCCAGCACGACCAAGGGTCTCGGCGCCGGTGCGCGTCCTGACGTCGGTCGCGTCGCGGCCGAGGAAGCGGTCCGCGAGATCGCCGACCAGCTGGCCGGCTCCAACATGGCCTTCATCACCGCCGGCATGGGCGGCGGCACCGGCACCGGTGCGGCTCCCGTGGTGGCGCAGATTGCCCGCGAGCAGGGCATCCTGACCGTCGGCGTGGTGACCAAGCCCTTCCACTTCGAGGGTGCGCACCGCATGCGGCTCGCCGAGTCGGGCATCCAGGAGCTGCAGCAATACGTCGATACGCTGATCATCATCCCGAACCAGAATTTATTCCGGGTCGCCAACGAGAAGACGACTTTCGCCGACGCCTTCAAGATGGCGGACGAGGTCCTCTATTCCGGTGTGCGCGGCGTGACCGACCTCATGGTCATGCCGGGCCTGATCAATCTCGACTTCGCCGACATCCGCGCGGTGATGGGCGAGATGGGCAAGGCGATGATGGGCACCGGCGAGGCGACCGGCGAGAATCGCGCGATCGCCGCCGCCGAGGCCGCGATCTCCAACCCGCTGCTGGATGAAGTCTCGATGAAGGGCGCCCGCGGCGTCCTCATCAACATCACCGGCGGCATGGACATGACCCTGTTCGAGGTAGATGAGGCCGCGAACCGGATCCGCGACGAGGTCGATCCCGAAGCCAACATCATCTTCGGCTCGACCTTCGACCAGTCGCTCGACGGGAAGATCCGCATCTCGGTTGTCGCCACGGGCATCGAGGCGGTCGCCCAGCAGCAGCGCCCGAGCCAGACCGGCGGCGTCAGCTTGAGCGTCGTCGCCAGCAGCCCGGCGCCGATGCCGGCGGCCTATGCCGCCCCGACCATCGCGTCGGTCGCGGAAGACCGCGGCATCGCCCGCATGGAAGCCGCGCCGATGCCGACCTACCAGCCGGCCCCGATCGTGGCGCATGCTCCGGCCGCCCCGATCGTCGCCCAGGCCGCGGCGCCGCGTCCGATGATGACGCCGCAGGCTGGTGCTCCGATGGGCATGACGACCGCCAGCATCGGTGCGACCGCGCTCCAGGCCCAGCCGGCCCGCCCGCCGGTGGTGAAGGACGAGATGGCGCATCTGCAGCGGGCGACCACGGTCGCCCGTCCGGCCGAGCGTCCGATCGACGACCGTCCGTTCATCGCCCCGCAGGCGATGGAAGCCGGTCGTGGTCAGGCCCAGCATGGTGAGCCGGCCCGTCGCGGCGCGAGCCTGTTTGAGAAGATGACCTCGCGCCTCACCGGTCACCCCGTGGCCGGCCAGTCCATGCCGGCGCAGCCGGCCGCGCAAGCCCCGCGGGCCCAGGCGCCGGCCCAGGCGCCGCGAGTCCAGGTGCGCGAGCCGCAGCGCGTCGAGCCGCGGGTCGAAGCGCCGGCGGCCCAGCCGATGCTGAACCTCGACCCGAGCGACCGCATCGCGGCGCCGCGGGCCGAAGAGGATCTGCTGGACATCCCGGCCTTCCTGCGCCGGCAGGCGAACTAACGGTCTTCTGACCGCTCTACCCCGGGAGCTTGCTCCCGGGCCCAGGTGCCTCCTAAAACTCGCCCGGCGTGCTGTCGCATGCCGGGCGTTTCTTTTGGGCACGACACGCCATGTGGCGTCGGGGCCGCGTTTCGCACTCACCCCGACATTGCGTTATTCAACACCAACGCGGGTGAATGGGTCGCACGTCGATCCATTCCGCGCTACGGCATTGAATCCGTCATGGAAAATCAGCCGAGGTCGGCGCGTCGTGAACGCGGGCGTGCCGCTCACGCGCTTGCAATGGCCAGAACCCAGCCGTGGCGATGCGGCAACAGTTGACGCGCGGGACGGTGGCCGGAATAATTCTCGCCGGGACGTTCTTCGATCTCTGTCGCCGCAGCTCTCTCGGCGTCCCATCTCGACAGATTTTCTAGCTTAACTCGCCCAACCTGGCGCGCCTTCGTCACGCGCAAGCGCCGGTTCGGTCGAGCAGGATCTCGTCAGTCTCTGCCAACAGCAACGCAACCCAACGGGAGTGGTCCGCATGCTCGAGCTGACTGTCAACGGAATCAAGCATCAGGTGGATGTCGTCCCCGAGATGCCTCTGCTTTGGGTCTTGCGCGATGAACTCGGCATCACCAGTCCGAAATATGGCTGCGGGATTGCGCAATGCGGGGCCTGCACGGTGCAGGTGGACGGTCTAGCCGTTCGCTCCTGCCAGGCACGGATAGGGGACGTGACGGGCAAGTCCGTCACCACGATCGAAGCCGTCGGCGAGGGCAAGCTGCACCCGGTGCAGGAGGCCTGGATCGAGCATCAGGTGCCGCAATGCGGCTACTGCCAGATCGGCCAGATGATGCAGGCGATCTCGCTGCTCACGCTGATCCCCGATCCATCCGACGACGAGATCAACCAGGTCATGTCCGGCAATCTCTGTCGCTGCGGCACCTATGAACGCATTCGCGCGGCCATCCACACCGCCGCCGCGAAAATGGGAGGGGCGTAACATGGGCGAGATGCCGCGTCTTTCCCGCCGGACCTTCGTGTTCGGCTCGGTCGCCGTTGCCGGCGGTGTGGCCTTCGGGTCCTATGGCCGGGCGCAAGAGGCAGCCGCGCCCAACCCACTCGCCGTGGGCCTCGACCCCCAATCGGTGACCTTCAATCCCTGGGTCGAGATCAGCCCGGACAAGATCGTCCTGATCGCCCAGCACGCCGACAAAGGCCAGGGCGTCGGTTCGATCCAGACGATGATGATCGCCGAGGAGCTCGACCTCGAGCCGGGCCAGTTCGAGGTCAGGTTCGCGGGGCCGAGCCCCGCCTATTACAACACCGGCTTCGCCCACGAGCTTGCGCCCTTCATGGCGCCCGATCAGAGTCCCGAAGCCGAGAAGGCGCGGGCCGCGGCACTCGAATGGCTGAAGCAGTCCGGCCTGCAGATGACCGGGGGCTCCAGCACGATCCCGGACACCTACGACAAGCTGCGCATGGCGGGCGCGGTCGCTCGGGAAACGCTGAAGGCCGCCGCCGCCAAGCGCAGCGGCGTCGCGGTCGCCGATCTGAAGACCGAGGCCGGCAACGTGATCCTGCCGGATGGCACCAAGATCGCCTATGCCGCGCTCTCCGCCGAGGCGGCGCAGATACCGCCGGTGACCGATGTCTCGCTGCGCGACCCGCAGCAATGGCGGTTGATCGGCAAGCCGATGGAGCGGCTGGATATCCGCCCGAAAGTCACCGGCGAGATGAAGTTCGGCATCGATCGGACGATGGACGGCATGGTCTATGCCGCCGTCCAGCTCAACCCGAACAAGGGCCAGCCCATCAAGTCCTACGACGCGGGCAAGGCGGAGAAGATGCCGGGGGTCCAGAAGATCCTCAAGATCTCGAATGGTATCGCGGTGATCGCGACCAACAGCTGGTACGCCATGAAGGCGGCCGAGCAGGTCGAATGCGCGTGGGAGCCGTCCAAGTACCCGGCCGAGCAAGCCGAGCACTGGAAGACCCTGGGCGCCTCCTTCGATCCGAAGTTCCTCGGCAAGCAATGGCGCAACGACGGCGATGTCGAAGCCGGGCTGAAGGACGGCACGCTGGTGGAGGCGGAGTATCGCGCCCCCTATGTCGCCCATGCGCCGTTGGAGCCGCTCAGCGGCATCGGCATTGTCACCGACCAGGGCATGGAAATCTGGGTCGGGCATCAATCGCCGCAGGCGGTGCAGCAGATCGCCGCGAAGGCGATCGGCATCAAGCCCGAGCAGGTGACCTTCCACAACGAATGGATGGGCGGAAGCTTCGGGCACCGGCTCGAGTTCGAGAACGTGCGCGTGCTCGCCGAGATCGCCAATCAGCTCAAGGGAACGCCGGTCAAGCTCATCTTCTCGCGCGAGCAGGACTTCCTGCAGGATATTCCGCGCCAGATCGCCATGGGCCGGTATCGAGGCAGCGTCAAGGACGGCAAGATCGTCGCCGCCGATGTCCAGGTGGCGTCGACCACGCCGTTCAAAGGCTTGCTGGAAAGGATGGGGACGGTCTCGAAGGATCCCGACACCCAGTTGGCGGTCGGCATCTGGAACGTCTACTACGACATCCCGAACTACCGCTCGGCGAGCTACGAGGTGCAGGGGCTGTCGCCGGTCACCACCTGGCGATCGGTCGGCGCCTCTGCCAACGGCTTCTTTACCGAGAGTTTCATCGACGAATTGATTCACGCGGCAGGCCTCGACCCGCTGAAGGCACGGATCGACCTCTGCAAGATTCCGATCTACCGAAAGCTCCTGGAAACGGTCGGCGAAATGGCGGACTGGAAGGGGCCGCTGGGGAACGGCAAGGGCCGCGGCGTGGCCTTCGTCGAATCCTTCGGCACCGCGGTCGCCGAGATCGTCGAAGTGACCATGACCGATGCCGGAATCAAGATCGACAAGGTCTGGGTGGCGGCCGATGTCGGCAAGATCGTGGATCCGGTCAACTTCGAGAACAACGTCCAGGGCTCGATCGTCTGGGGCCTCGGCCATGCGATGAACTGCGAGCTCACCTATGCCAACGGGGCCGTGCAGCAGACCAACTACAATCACCACGAAGGCATGCGCATGTATCAGTGTCCGGTGATCGAAGTGCGCGGGCTGGAGAACGACTACACGGTCAGGGGCCTGGGCGAGCCGCCCGTGCCGCCCGCAGCACCCGCACTCGCCAATGCCATCTTCGCCGCGACCGGCAAGCGCATTCGCGAGATGCCGTTCAACAAGTTCATCGACTTCGTGTGAGGGTGGACATGCGCATATCCCTGATCTGCTTCGCGGTCGCCGCACCGATTGTCGCGACCTTCGTCGGAATGGCACTGGCGGATGGCGAGTCAAAGGACGTATTGCCGCCTGGCAGCGTCAGCCGCGCGGATGGTCTGCTGGCCTGGAACCGGATCGAAGCGGTGGTGACCCATCCGCGCTGCGCCAATTGCCATGTCGATGCCAACGCCGTGCCGATCTGGACGCCGGCGGGCGAGACCAAGAACCGGGTCCACGGCATGAATATCCATGGCGGCGAAAGCCGCATCGGCGCGGAATTGATCCCCTGCTCGACCTGTCACGTCACCTCGACCACGGCCAACGATCCGGCGCCGGCCCCGCCGCATGCCGGCATCGACTGGCAGCTGGCACCCGTGGAGTTCCTCTGGTTCGGCCAAAGCGGCGCCAAGATCTGCGCCCAGCTGCGCGACCCGAAGCGGAATGGCGGCCGCGACGCCAAGGGCCTGATCGAGCATTTGCGGCACGACGCGTCGCTGAGCGGCTTCATCCCCCGGGCCTGGGCACCCGGCGAAGGCCGCTCGACGCCGCCCGGCACCTTCGAGGACCACGTCAGGGACATCGCGCTCTGGGGCGCTGCCGGACAACCCTGTCCGGAGTGAGGAGGTTCGCAGCGGACTTAGCGCTCTAGTCGCCGGTATAGCCGAGCTGGCGCGAGACAGCGCTCGCACTCTCCCGCACGCGATTGCCCAGTTCGATGACCCGTGTGCTCCAGTCACGCGGCTTCAAGCCGGTCACACTGATGGCGCCGGCTATCGCTCCGCCCCGGCCGAGCACAAAGGAGCCGACGCAGGCAACGCCTTCCGTGTCCTCCTCATCGTCGACCGCATAGCCCCGCTCTCGGCTGAGGGCCAGGTCCTTCATCAGCCGCGGCACGTCCGTGATCGTGTGGGGCGTCCGCTTCGGCAGTTCGGCGCGCTCCAGGATTCGCCGCACTTCATCTCCCGGCATCGCGGCCAGCAGCGCCTTGCCGACGGCTGAGCTGTGCGGCATCTCCCTGCGCCCCAGGGCGGCGTCGAAGCGGATCGAACCCGGCGCATCGACGCGGCCGACCACCACGGCGTAGCCGTCGTCAAGAATGGCAAGGCGCGAAGTCAAGCCGAGATCGGCGGTGAGCTTCCGGAGCTCGGGCATCGCAATGTCCGCGAGGGCGACGTTTGCCAGCGCCATGTCGCCGAGCAGGGCCAGCCTGAAGCCCAGGCGATAGCGCCGGTTCGCGCCCTCGCTGAAATCGGAGAGGTAGCCGCGCGCCAGCAATGTCTGCAGGAGGGCATAGACGGCGGCCTTCGACATTCCGAGTTCAGGCGTCAAGTCGGTGAGGCGCGCGCCGTCATTGCCGCGTGCGGCAATCATGTCGATGAGATCAAGGCCGCGGCCGAGGCTTTGCACCCTGTAGCGCTGATCTGCGCCTTGAACATTTCGGTCGTCCTGCTTCGCCATTCCGAACTTCCCTCTTGGCGGGCCTTGGTCTGATGCTCTAGTATAGAGTTACAAAACAAGGTTTGGTAATACTAAAATATCCAAACCGCAGGTATCGCAGGGCGGCGGCATGACAAAAGAGCGGCGGAAGCTGCGCTCCAGCGCGTGGTTCGGCGGTGCGGGCAAGAACGCCTTCATGCACCGCAGCTGGATGAAGAATCAGGGCATCCCCGACGACCTGTTCGACGGGAAGCCGGTCATCGGCATCTGCAACACCTTCTCCGAGCTGACGCCCTGCAACGCGCATCTCAGGGGCCTGGCCGAGCATGTGAAGCGCGGCGTCTATGAGGCGGGCGGGCTGCCTTTGGAATTCCCGGTGATGAGCCTCGGTGAATCCAACCTGCGCCCGACGGCGATGCTGTTCCGGAATCTCGCCAGCATGGATGTCGAGGAATCGATCCGCGGCAATCCGATGGACGGCGTGATCCTGCTGGTCGGTTGCGACAAGACCACGCCGGCCCTGATGATGGGTGCGGCGAGCTGCGATCTCCCGACCATCGTCGTTTCCGGCGGGCCGATGCTGAACGGCGATTTCCGCGGCCAGAAGATCGGCTCCGGCACCCATGTCTGGAAGTTCTACGAGGATGTGAAGGCCGGCCGCATGCCGCTCGAGGATTTCCTCTCGGCCGAGCAGGGGCAGAGCCGCTCGGCCGGCAGCTGCATGACCATGGGCACGGCTTCGACCATGGCCAGCATGGTGGAAGCGCTCGGCATCGGCATGCCGGAGAATGCAGCCATTCCCGCGGTCGATGCGCGGCGTGGCGTGCTCGCCCAACTGGCCGGGCGGCGCATCGTGGAGCTGGTCAACCAGGATGTGCGGATGTCGCAGATCCTGACCAAGCAGGCATTCGAGAATGCCATCCGGGTCAATGGCGCGATCGGCGGCTCGACCAACGCCGTCATCCATCTGATCGCGGTGGCGCAGCGCCTCGGCGTCGATCTTTCGCTGGACGATTGGGATCGGCTGGGCCGGGACATCCCGACCATCGTCGACCTGATGCCCTCGGGCCGGTTCCTGATGGAGGACTTCTACTACGCCGGCGGTCTCAAGGCGGTGATGCGCGCGATCAGCACGACCGGCGCGCTGCACCTCGACGCGATGACGGTCAGCGGCAAGACCATCGGCCAGCTGGTCGAAGGCGTCACCAATTACAACGAAGAGGTCATCCGGCCGCTCAACAACCCGCTCACCGCCCAAGGCGGGATCGCGGTGTTGCGCGGCAATCTCGCGCCCAACGGCGCGGTGATCAAGCCCTCGGCGGCGACACCGAAGCTGATGCAGCATCGGGGACCCGCGGTCGTGTTCGAGAACATCGAGCATTATCACGCCCGGGTCGATGACCCGGCGCTCGACATCACGGCAGAGAGCGTGATGGTGCTGAAGAACTGCGGGCCGCGCGGCTATCCCGGCATGGCCGAGGTCGGCAACATGCCGCTGCCGGCGAAGCTCCTGAAGCAGGGCGTCAGCGACATGGTGCGGATCTCGGATGCGCGGATGAGCGGCACGGCCTTCGGCACCGTGGTGCTGCACACCGCCCCGGAAGCGGCGGTCGGCGGGCCGCTGGCGCTGGTCAAGGACGGCGACTGGATCGAGCTCGATGTCGCAGGGCGACGCCTCGAGCTCGAGGTCGGGCGAGAGCAGCTCGAGGCACGGCGCAAGGATTGGTCGCCGCCGCAGCATGCGATGGAAAGCGGCTATCAGCAACTCTATGTCGACCATGTGCTGCAGGCGGATCGCGGCTGTGACTTTGATTTTCTGGTGGGGCAGAGGGGCGCGGCGATTCCGCGGCAGTCGCATTGAGCAATGAAGGAAAAGGACTGATCGACCAGCCCGCGGTCTATCCGAGCCTCAAGGGCCGGGTCGTCTTCGTGACCGGCGGCGGCAGCGGCATCGGCGAGAGCCTGGTCGAGCATTTCTGCGCGCAAGGGTCGAAGGTCGCCTTCGTCGATATCGCCGAGGCGCCGTCCCAGGCGCTGGCCGAGCGGATTGCCGCCAGGGGCGATCCGAAGCCGCTGTTCATGCCATGCGATCTTCGGGATATCGACGCCTTGAAGGCTTGCGTCGCCAAGGCGGCGAAGGAGCTCGGGCCGGTTCGCGTGCTGCTCAACAATGCCGGAAACGACGATCGCCATGCCACGGCCGACGTCACGGTCGATTACTGGAACGACCGCATGGCGGTCAACGTCCGGCATCAGTTCTTCGCGGCGCAGGCGGTACGGCCGATGATGCGCGATGCGGGGGGCGGCTCGATCGTCATGTTCGGCTCGATCACCTGGCTGGTCGGCGACGGCGATTGCCCGGCCTATGTGACCTCGAAGGCGGCGATCACCGGCATGACCCGGGCGCTGGCCCGCGAGTTCGGGCCGGAGCGGATCCGGGTCAATTGCATGCTGCCCGGCTGGGTGATGACCGACCGCCAGGTCAAGCTCTGGCTGAATGAGGCCGGCGAGAAGCAGATTGCCGAACGGCAATGCCTCCCCGATCGGCTGTTCGCACCGGATATCGCCCGCATGGCCTTGTTCCTGGCGGCGGATGACAGCCGCATGTGCAGCTCTCAGAATTTCATTGTGGATGGTGGTTGGGTATGACCGGCAACATGCGCCTCATTCAGTATAAGCCCGCTGAGGGGACGCGGGCCGTCGGCCTGGTCGCGGAAGACGGGGTGCGGGCGCACCCGCTGCGGGGCATCGAGAGCGTGTTTCGCCTGGCCGAGACGGCGATCGCGCAAAAGCGTCCGCTGGCCGATCTGGTCAAGGCGACGGCCGCACCGGAGACGGTGGACTATCTGGCGCTGTTGAAGGCGGGCAAGGTCCTGCCGCCGATCGAGCATCCGGAACCGGCGCGGTTCTTCCTGACCGGGACCGGCTTGACTCATCTCGGCAGCGCCGATGCGCGCAACAAGATGCACGTGACGACCCACGGCTCCAACGCCCCGGAATCGGATTCGATGAAGATCTTCCGCATGGGGTTGAAGGGCGGGAAGCCGGGCGCCGGCAAGATCGGCGTCCAGCCGGAATGGTTCTACAAGGGCGTCGGCACCGAGATCGTGGCGCCGGAAGCGCCGATGCCGCTGCCGGCCTTCGCGCTGGCCGGCGCCGAGGAGCCGGAAGTCGTCGGCCTCTACCTGGTGGACGGGGAAGGGCAGCCGCGGCGGGTCGGTTTCACGCTCGGCAACGAGTTCTCCGACCATGTGACCGAGGCGCAGAACTATCTCTATACTCAGCATTCGAAGCTGCGCGCCTGCTCCATGGGGCCGGAGCTGATGATCGGCGAGCTGCCGCAGGATATGAAGGGTGCCTCGCGCATCATCCGGGACGGCAAGGTGGTGTGGCAGGAAGAAGTGCTGCTGGGCGAAGCGAACATGTCGCACTCGGTCGCGAACCTCGAGCACTTTCATTTCCGCTATCGCATGTTCCGGCGCCCAGGCGACCTGCACGCCTACTTCATGGGTGCAGCGGTGCTGAGCTATGGTGCCGGTTTCAAGACGCAGGTCGGCGACACGTTCGAGATCGACGTGCCGGCCTTCGGACAGCCCTTGCGCAATCGCATGGAACTGGAGCCCGATGAGGGCCTGGTGACGGTAACGCCGCTCTGAAAGCCGGCGGCGGTCGAATGACAAACAGGGAGAAGGAGACCACAATGTTCAAGTCGATGATGCGGGCCACCCTGCCGGTTCTGGCAGTGGCGGCGACGGCCCTGGCGGCGAGCTGGTCGCCGGCCATGGCGAAGGAACTGCGCGTGCTGGCCTGGCAGGGCTATGCCGACGACGACTGGGTGAAGGCGTTCGAGAAGGAAAGCGGCGCCGACGTGAAGGTCGTCTTCATCGGCAGCGACGACGAGATCTGGGCCAAGATCAAAGGCTCCGAAGGCAAGGATTTCGATGTGATCGCCGTCAACACCGGCCAGCTCCAGCGCTATATCGACGCCAAGCTGGTGCAGCCGATCGACCTCTCGAAGGTCCCGAACCAGAAGGCCAACCAGCTGCCGATCTTCAACGACCTCTCCAAGGTGAAGGGCGTGATGCGGGACGGCCAGCTTTATGCCATCCCGTTCTGCTTCGACTCCATCGGCATCATCTATAACACCGATGAAGTGAAGACCCCGCCGACCTCGATGGACGTCCTCTGGGACCCGCAATACAAGGGCAAGGTGCTGGCCTATGACAACGGCGAGCACAACTTCTCCTTCACCGCATTGACCATGGGCATCCAGGATCCGTTCCATCTCTCGGCCGATCAGATGGCGCAGATCAAGGACAAGCTGATCAAGCTCAAAGGCAACGTGCTGAGCTTCTACACCACGGCCGATGAGGCGACGCAGATCTACAAGCAGAACGATGTTGCGCTCATCTGGGCCAATTACGGCCAGCAGCAGGTGAAGTCGCTGCAGGATGCCGGCGCCCATGTGGCGTATGTGAACCCGAAGGAAGGCGCGCTGGCCTGGCTCGACACCTGGGCGATCACCACCGGGGCCCAGGACAAGGATCTGGCGGAAGCCTGGATCAACTTCCTGATGAACAAGGAAATCGGCGCGCAGCTGACCGAACGCTCCGGCTTCGGCAACACCGTGGCGCCGTCCAACAACGCCAAGCCCGACGACAAGCTGGTCTATGTCGAGACGGTCGAGGACCCGACCAAGCGGGCCGATCTCTGGAACGAGATCAAGGCTGCGCAGTAAGCTAGAGTGATGGAGCCGGCCCGTCTCCTGAGGTGGGGGCGGGCCGGTTCGATTTTTGGGGCCAGGGTGGAAATCCAATGGCGGTTCTTCTCGAGCTGAATGGGGTCAGCAAGGCATTCGGTGCGACCCGGGTCCTGGACCAGATCGATCTCGCCGTCGAGGATGGCGAGTTCATCACCATCCTGGGCCCGTCGGGCTCGGGCAAGACCACGATCCTCAGAATGATCGGCGGCTTCACCCAGCCCGATACCGGATCCATCCTGCTGGACGGCCGCGACATCGTCCGCGATCCGATCAACCGCCGGCCGTTCAACACGGTGTTCCAGGATTACGCGCTGTTCCCGCACATGACCGTCGCCGGCAACGTCGGGTACGGGTTGAAGGTGCGCGGCACGGCGGCCGCCGTCGTCAAGCAGCGGGTCGGCGAGGTGCTGGACCTGGTGCAGCTGGGTTCCTTCGCCGGGCGCTTTCCCGCCCAGCTCTCCGGCGGTCAGCGGCAGCGCGTGGCGCTGGCGCGGGCGATCATCTGCCGGCCGCGTCTCATTCTGCTCGACGAACCGCTGGCGGCGCTCGACGTCGAGCTCCGCAAGCAGATGCAGGAGTTCCTGAAAGAGATCCACCGCGAGATCAAGACTACCTTCCTGTTCGTCACCCACGATCAGGAAGAGGCGATCGCCATGGCGGACCGGATCTGCGTGATGAACTTCGGAAGGATCCTGCAGCTGGGATCGCCGACGGAGGTCTATTACCGGCCGCGCTCCGAGTTCGTCGCGCGCTTCTTCGGCGACAACAACCTGATCGAAGGCGTCGTGGGCCCCGGCGCGGTCGAGACGCCGATTGGCAGGCTGCCTTGTGCGACCGACGGCGTGACCCCGCCGGAATCCGGCGGCAAGGCCTTCGCCATGATCCGCCCCGAGGCGATCCGGTTCGGGGCCGGGGAGGGCGTCGATACCGTCGTGGCGGGGGAAATCGCCAGCGTCAATTTCGGCGGCGCCGCGACCGTCGCGGTGGTCGATGTCGCCGGCGTGTCGCTGCGGGTCAAGCTGCCGAGCCGGGCCGAAGGCTTGCCCGTCCGGCAGGGCGATCGCGTTGAGCTCGGCTGGCGGGCCGAGGATTGCCGGCTGGTCGTGGCATGACCACGAAGCCGATCGGGGGCGATCGGATCTGGCGCGGCATTGTGCTGCTGGCCGTCTACGGCCTGCCCCTCTTCTTCATCCTGCTGCCGCTTTGCGGTTTCCTGGTCTATTCGCTATTCTGGGTCGAGGGAACGGAGCTGCACCACGACCTGACGCTGATGAACTACCGCCGCTTCTTCGGCGACGAGATCTACGTCCCGGTGCTGCGGCAGACCGTGATTCTCTGTCTCGAAGTGGCGGCGATCTGCATCGGCTTCGGCTATCCGGTGGCCTACTTCCTTTCCGGGCTCAAAGGTCGCAAGAAATACGCATTGCTGATGCTGCTCCTGGTGCCGCTGCTGATGAGCTACATCATCAAGATGTACGCGATTCGCAGCATCCTCGGCGGCAACGGCTTCCTCAATCGGGCACTGATCGCGCTGGGCATCATCGACCAGCCGCTGACTTTCTTCGTGTTCAACCTGAACGCGGTGCTGCTGACCCTGTCGGTCCTGCTGCTGCCCTTCGCGATCCTGCCGATCTTCCTGTCGCTGGAGCGGATCCCGAAGAACCTGCTGGAGGCCTCGGCCGATCTCGGCGGCTCCAACCGGCAGACTTTCTTCCGGGTCATCCTGCCCTTGAGCCTGCCCGGCGTGGTCAGCGCCGCGAGCTTCGTCTTCGTGCTGGCGATCGGCGACTTCCTGACGCCCCAGCTGGTCGGCGGGCAGAACGGCTTCACCTTCGGCCGGATCATCTACAGCCAGTTCGGCACGGCCTTCAACTGGCCGTTCGGCGCGGCCTTGAGCGTGATTCTGGCCGCCCTGGTGATGGTCGCCATCGTGACGGGCGCCTGGTTCGGCGGCGGGAAAGCGGCGGTGCGGCGATGAAGCGTCACCCGCTCGCGACACTGCTGCTCTCGCTGGTCACCCTGCTGGCCTTCGTTCTGCTGTACGGGCCGATCTTCATTCCGATCGTCACATCCTTTTTCACGGTCAAATACGGCTCGGTCGATTGGAGCCAGATCAATCTCGATGCCTATGCGAAGCTCACCGAGAATGACGGCGTGATCGAGGCGGTGGAAAATACCTTCATCGTCGGGCTGTCGGCGGTCGCGGCCTCGTTGGTGCTCGGCACCGGGATCGCGCTTCACTGCAACAGCGGAAAGTCGCGGCTCCGGTCCCTGCTGCAATTCGTCGTCTTCCTGCCGTTCCTGATGCCGCCCATTATCACGGGCCTGTCGCTGCTGATCTTCTTCCGGGAAGTTTCCATTGACCGGTCGATGCTGACCATCATCATCGGGCATACCGTCTTTGTGCTGGCCCTGGTCTATCGCACCATCCTGGTGCGGCTCCAGGGGATCGGCTTCAGCATGATCGAGGCGTCCTATGACCTGGGGGCCAGCGCGCCGCAAACCTTCTTCTACGTGCTGCTGCCGAATCTGAAGAGCGCCCTGATCGGCGCGGGTATCCTTGCTTTCGCGCTCTCCTTCGACGAGACCATGATCACGCTCCTGGTGACGGGGACGCAGAACACGCTGCCGTTGCGGCTCTGGGCGATGATGCGGCTGGGCTTCACGCCGGACATCAACGCGCTCGTGGCCATCATCCTGGCGCTGACCACGGTGCTGGTGCTGATTGCCGCACGCTATCTCATTCCCAAGGACTTGGCCGGCGCGTGACCCATTCTGGTCAGCCGACCGGCCAGCCCTTGACGGCGCCGCCGGCGGCCCAGGCGCCGCGGGCCGAGGCGCCGCGGACCGAGGAGGATCGGCTGGACCCGGGCGCCTCCTTAGACTGGCCCGGCGCATGGCGACACGCGGCCGGGCGTTTTTTTTGCCAAAAAAAACCGAGACGGGGGCGGGCCGGCAGATTCCCCGGCTACACACTGGCGCTTCGGCGCAGACGCACTGTAGAATCCGGTGGTTCCGGTGCCGCAAAGCGGGCCGGCAAGAAAAGCAGGGGAGGAAAGTAATGTCATCTTACAAGAAGTCTGTATGCGCGCTTTCCGTCGCCGTCGCTCTCGGCGCTTTTTCGGGCGTCTCGACGGCCGGCGAGTTCGATGGGGTCACCGTTAACATTCTTACCCGCCCGGGCTATGTCATCGCCGGGCGCCTCGCCGAGCGCGGTAAGGAGTTCGAAGCCGCGACCGGAGCCAAGATCGTCGTTACGGAAGTGCCGTTCGCCGAGATCTTCCCGAAGATCCAGAACGACTGGTCGACGGGCACGAACTCGATCGACGTCGGCGTGTTTGCCGCCGGCTGGGGCGTGGAACTCGATGCGGCGGGGCTGCTCGAGGATATGACGCCGTACGTCGAGAAAGACACGAAGCTCGACCTCAATGACGTTGCCCCGTACTTCCGTGACTTCGGCCAGAAGATCGGCGGCAAGACCAAGCTGCTGATGGTCGATGGCGATTTCCAGATGGTCTACTATCGCAAGGACGTACTCGAAAAGGCCGGCCTGCAGCCGCCGAAGACCTGGGACGACTATCTCGAGGTGGCGTCCAAGATCCACGGCCAGGACATGAACGGCGACGGCACGCCCGATTACGGCTCCTGCATCTTCAAGAAGCGCAACGCTCAATCCTATTTCGCCATTCAGACCGTTGCCGCGTCCTATGTGCAGACCCAAGGCACGGCCCAGGGCTTCCACTTCGATGCCGCGACGATGAAGCCGATCATCAACAACGAAGCCTGGAAGAAGGCCTTCGAGGTCTACAAGGAGACGGGCAAGTACGGCCCGCCGGAAGAGCTCAACATGGACATCGGCGATACCCGCGCCCTGTTCAAGGCCGGTCGCTGCGGGCTGCTCATCGAGTGGGGCGATCCCGGTCCGCTGCAGCTCGATCCCGATGCCGCCAAGGTCAAGGGTCTGATCTATGCGATTGGCGCTGTCGGCTCCAAGGAGGTGCTCGACCGCGCCACCGGCAAGCTCGTGCCGGTGACGAAGGAAAGCGCTCCCTATGCCGTCGACGGCATCAACTATGCACCGTTCGCCGCCTTTGGCGGATGGGCCGGCGCGATCAACGCCAAGGCGGACCAGAAGAAGAAGGACGCGGCCTACGCCTTCCTCTCCTACATGAACCAGGCGGCCCAATCGAACGTCGACGTGACGATCGGCGCCACGGGCTACAATCCGTATCGCCTCTCGCAGCTCAAGAGCACCGATCTGTGGGTGAAGTCAGGGATGCCGAAGGAGCTGGCGGAAAACTACATTGGTGCCATCAACAGCGCCCTGAACAACCTCAACATGGCCTCCGACATGAAGATCCCGGGTGCGCAGAAATACACCGGGGTCATTCTTGACACCGAGCTCGCCCGCTATCTCGCCGGCGAGATCACGGTGGATGAGGCCCTGAAGAACATCGAGGCCGGCTGGGAGGAAGTGACCGAGGATTTCGGCCGCGACAGCCAGATCAAGGCGCAGGCCTTGGCACTCGGTACGCCCGGCAACTAAGGGCGCTCGATGCCGAACGCCAGTGGAGATGTCCGGCCGGGGCGCGCCCCGGCCGGCATCCTTCAGCGTGAGAACTGGGGCGAGTGGCTCGACCGCCACTCGCGCACTTTTTTCATCGCGCCGGCGGTGGTGCTCATCCTGATCTTCGCGATCTTCCCGACCTTCTACTCGATCGTTTTCGCCCTGAGCCGCGTCCGGTTCACGGGCGAAGGCTTGAAGTTCCGGCTGGTCTGGTTCCAGAACTTCGCCAAGCAGTTCTTCGGCAACGACCAGGTGCATTTCCTCGGCAAGATCGGCGCGATGAGCTGGCTGGGCATGCTCTTCCTGGCGGCCGTTATCGCCGCCGTCGCCTGGTGGCTGTATCGGTCCTCGCGCACGACAGGCTGGTTCGGCATGATCGGACGCATCATCTCCGCCGCCATGGCCATCTTCGTCGCCTGGATCGCCGGCGCCACGCTCTTCTCCGGCAACCCGATCGGCACCCTGCTCACGACGCTCTTCTATGTCTTTGTCGGCTGCGCCCTGCAATTCGTGATCGGCACCGGCCTGGCGTTCCTGTGCTCGCAGCCGATCTCCGGCAAGAACTTCTTCCGCGTGATCTTCTTCATTCCCTTGATGATCACCCCCTTGGGCGTGGGCTACGCCATGAAAATGGTCGCCGACATCACGAAGGGGCCGTTCCAGCCGCTGTTCGGCGCGGCCACCGTGGACGCCTGGGTCTGGTCGGCCGATCCCTGGGCGGCGCGCATCGTGATGATGATCTGCGACTCGTGGCAATGGATTCCCTTCATCTTCATCACCATGCTGGCCGCCCTCGAGAACGTGCCCAGGGACCATGTCGAGGCAGCGCAAGTGGACGGCGCATCCGGCATCGAGATCTTCAAGGAGATCGTCTGGCCGCAGATCGTCCCGGTCGCCGTCACGGTGCTGTTGATCCGCATGATCGAAGCCTTCAAGATCGTGGATCTGCCGAACATCATGACCGGCGGCGGGCCGGGATCCTCCACCGAGTCGATGACGCTCCATTCCATGTACATCTGGCGCGCCAATGATGTCGGCACATCGGCGGCGGTGGCGTATCTCCTGCTGCTGCTGACCGTCGTGACCTGCGCCTCGTTCTTCAACTACGTGGTGCTTGGCCAGTTGCGCAGGGCACGCGCATGAGCAAGGCAAGCTTCCGCTTTGACAAGGCGGACCGCAGTCTGATGCAGCGCCTGTTCGAGCCGCCTGCAGTCGGCAAGATGTCGCCGGTCGCAAGCGTGGTGGCCCACGCATTGCTGGCCATCTGGTCGATCGTCGTGCTGTTCCCGATCTACTGGGTTGTCATCACGTCCTTCAAGGACGCCGCGGCGGTGAACCAGGGGCCCTTCTATGTCCCGTTTTTGGACTTCCAGCCGACGCTCGACGCCTGGCGGGTCCAGTTCACCAGCGATTCCTACTGCGACGCGCCCTCCGTTCTCAGGCAGATCGGCCTGCTGGCTTACAACACCTTCGCCTTCGTCGTCTCTCCCTTCGTGACGCTCCAGCCGATGGAGCCGCAGATCTGCAAGATCTTTCTGGCGTTCACCAACTCGATCGTGGTCTCGATCGCGGCGACCGCCATCTGCGTCGCGGTCGGCGCCATGGCGGCCTATGCGCTGGCCCGCATCCAGTACCGGCCGAAGATCGGCAACATCGCGATCTTCGTCGGACTGATTGTTCTGGTCATTGTCGCCACCAGCTATGCCGGCGTGCCGTGGTGGCTGGCCTCGTCCGTCGCGCTGGCCCTCTTCGTCTTTCTCGCGCGCACGCTCGGAAAGCGCTTCAACCTCAGCCTCGGCAATGGCGATATCCTGTTCTGGATCATCTCCCAGCGCATCCTGCCGCCGATCGTGGTCGTCATCCCGATCTACATCATGTTCCAGGAAGTCAGGCTGCTCGACACGCATCTTGCGCTCATCCTGATGTATGCGGTGGCGAACCTGCCGATTGTCGTATGGTTGATGCGCGACTTCTTCGTCAGCCTGCCGATCGAGCTCGAGGAGTCGGCGCAGCTCGACGGCGCCTCGCGCTTCCGCATCTTCTGGGAGGTCGTGCTGCCGCTGACGCGGCCTGGGCTCGCGGCGACGACGCTGCTGACACTCATCCTGAACTGGAACGAGTATCTGTTCGCCGTATTCCTGGCCTACGCCAAGGTGCAGACCATGCCGATCATGGTGGCGGCGAAGAACGCGGGCGAGAAGGGCGTGCTGTGGTGGGAGATGAGCGCCGTCATCGTGATGATGATCATTCCCGTGATCCTGATGGCGATCCTGCTGACACGATTCATTTCGAAGGGCGTCCTGATGGGCGCGGTGAAGGGGTAAGGTATGCCGGCTGGCAGCCCGAAGGTTCCGGTCAAGTTCGACAAGGTCCAGAAGTATTTCGGTCCGGTGAAGGTGCTCGAGCAATTCAACCTCGACGTGGCGCCCGGCGAGTTCCTGGTGCTGCTCGGTGCGTCCGGCTCCGGCAAGACGACGGCGCTGCGCATCCTGTCGGGGCTGGAGACCGCGACGGCGGGCCGGGTCTTCATCGGCGAGCGCGACGTGACCGACATCCTCCCGAAGTACCGCGACATCTCCATGGTCTTCCAATCCTACGCGCTGTATCCGCACAAGACGGTCGCCGAGAATATCGGCTTTCCGCTCAAGGTGCGGCGGGTACCGAAGGCGGAAATGGACAGCGCGATTCGCGAGGCGGCATCGCAGGTGCAGCTCGGCGATCTGCTCGAGCGCTACCCGCGCGAGCTTTCCGGTGGCCAGAGGCAGCGTGTCGCGCTGGCGCGCGCCATCATCCGGCGGCCGTCGGTCTTTCTCATGGACGAGCCGCTGTCGAATCTCGATGCGAAGCTCCGCGGCTACATGAGAGCCGAGCTCAAGCACATGCAGCAGGCGTTCGGCATTACCACCATCTATGTCACGCACGATCAGATCGAAGCCATGACGCTGGCGCACCGGGTGGCAATCCTCGACAAGGGCGTGCTGCAGCAGCTGGCAACCCCCGCGGAAATCTACAACGATCCGGCGAATCTCTTTGTCGCGCAGTTCATCGGCTCGCCGCCCATGAACGTCGTGCGCGGCAGCCTCGAGGGCAGTCACTTCCTGACCAACGGCGCCAGGATCGATTCACCGGTCTCCGGGCGCATGGATAAGGCGATCCTGGGTGTGCGGCCGGAAGATTGCGCGGTGGTTGCTCCTGAAGACGGAGCCCTGAAGGGCGTGATCTACGCCACCGAACTGATCGGCGATCACACGCTGGTGACCGTGGAGATCGGGGATGACAAGCTCACGGTGAAGGCATCGAAGGATATCAACGGCAATCAGGGCGATACCGTCGGCGTGGCGCTGCGGCGCGAGCACTTATACGTTTTCGACGCGACCACCGGCCAGCGGATCCGCTGACCATGAAAGCCGGCGAAGAGGAAGCGGACAGTGAGACCGGTGGCAAAGGCGGTAACCTACGCTTTGCTGGTGGTATGGTCGATTGTCTGCCTGCTTCCGGTCTACTGGGTCGCTATCACATCGATTAAGGGCATCGAGGATATCGACCAGCCGCCGGGCTATCTGCCCTTCGTCGATTTCGTGCCTTCGCTCGACGCATGGCGCTTCATCCTCTTTGAGCATAATGAGAACCTCGTCTCGCGCTTCGTGAATTCTGCACTCATCGGCAGCATCGCGACGACATTGACGATCGCTGTGAGCGGCATGGCCATCTACGGACTGACGCGATTTCATTCCGCCATGCGGTGGTCGAGTCTGGTCGGCCCTTTGTTTCTATTCGGGCTTGTCCCCGTGGTTGCTTCCGCTTCGGGTGCTCTTTCCATCGCGGCGCTGCTGGCCCTTGCCGGCTTTGCGGTCGCCCTTGTGCTTCGCCGACGGGGGCCGGTCATTTCGGTGTCGGGGGCCGCATCCCTGATGCTGGCGACCCGCGTGCTTCCTCCCGTCGTGCTGGTCTTGCCGCTGTATGTCATGGCGCAGGCAACAGGAATGCGCGACACGCTGGTGTTGATGATCTTGGTTTACACGGCCATCAATATTCCGGTGGCCACATGGCTTCTCCTGCCGGTACTGGGGCCTGCGGCAACAGAGCAGGAAGAAGCGGCACAACTCGACGGCGCTTCGCAGCTAAGAATATTCTTCACGATACTGCTGCCCATGGTGCGGGCGAGTATGGTCGCGACCGGCATGATCATATTCTTGCTGTGTTGGAACGAATATCTGTTTGCTGCTTACCTCACGGCGGATAACGCTCTTACCCTGCCGCCGTGGGCCGTCGGTCAGCTCTCGATGAAGGAAGCCCAGGTCGGCGGCGGGGCGGAGGAATGGGCCCATCTTTCGGCGGCCACGATTGTCATGATGTTGCCAGCCCTGGTGTTTGCAGCTTTTGCTTTGAAACCCTTTGGCCGGACCGTGTCGGGCAGATGATGACTGGAAGGCTGGATTAGGGACTTCACCGTCGATCGCCGCCTTGGCGCACTTCGCCGCCGCGGGTGCGATCGTGATTGTAAAATCGAACGCGCCGCCTACATACTGTCCGTTCAACCATTGGAAAGGAGGTGGTCAGATGTCTCATTGTCATATGCCGCAGATGGCGGTTCTCATGAGCGCGGCCTCCAAGGTCGGGGTCGGGCTTCGTTGAGCTGCCGCTTCTAGGCAGGGCAATGGAAGGGCCTCCTCCGGGAGGCCCTTCGCTTTCGGGCGCCCGATCTGCCGGCGGCCTCCCATTCCACCCTGCGTTTCACGGTCCTTTAAGACTCGCCTGCCCAGACTCCACCGGCTTGAGCGTCCACCCGGACGTTCGCAAACGGGGGATACCGTCCATGAAGGCATTTTTCTTTGCCGTTGCCGCTTTCGGCGCATTGGCGCTCGCCGGCCCATCGGCTCTGGCGGGCGAGCAGGATTTCTCGCTGATCAACGCCACCGGCTACGAGATCAGCGAGCTCTACGTGGCGCCGACCCAGTCCGCCGACTGGCAGGAGGACGTGCTCGGGCAGGACACGCTCGCCGACAGCCAGCAGGCCAACATCTCCTTCAGCCGCGATACCGACACCTGCGCCTGGGACCTGAAGGTGGTCTATTCCGACGATAATACCTCGGCCGAATGGCACGGGGTCGATCTCTGCCAGCTCTCGGTCGTCACCATCAAATACGACGCCGATTCCGGCGAAACTTCGGCTTACGGCCAGTAACCGCGCCCCGATCCGCCCGGCGCGCCCGGAACGGGCCGCCGGGCGTTTCTTTTGCCAGCCTTCATAAGGGCTTGGCGGGCAGCCGCCGGGCTTGAGAAGGACCGCCGCTCCGCCTATAGTCCGCCGGGTCTAAACAGGGAACGGCGGAATCGTGCGCCTTTTTGAGAGCTTCGGGCGGTCCATCCGCGCCACGGTGTTTCCGCTGGCGATATTGGCGCTCGCCGCCTGCAAGAGCCCGGAGCCGGAAATCCCGGATACCCCGGTCGATGTGCTCTACAACAACGCGCTCGACACGCTGAACGCCGGCAACACCCGCCAGGCCGCCAAGCTGTTCGACGAAGTGGAGCGCCAGCATCCCTATTCGACCTGGGCCACCCAGGCCCAGCTGATGTCGGCCTACTCCTATTATCTGATCGACTCCTACGACGACGCGATTCCGGCGCTGGAGCGGTTCATCGATCTCCACCCCGGCAACCGGGGCGCCGCCTATGCCTACTATCTCCGCTCGCTTTGCTATTATGAGCAGATCGCCGACGTCTCGCGCGACCAGGGCAACACCGAAGAGGCGCAGCGCGCCCTCTCGGACGTGATCGCCCGGTTCCCGAACACCCCCTATGCGCGCGATGCGACCCTGAAGCTCGACCTGGTGCGCGACCACCTGGCCGGCAAGGAAATGGCGGTCGGTCGCTACTACATGGAGCGCGGCCAGTATCTGGCCGGCATCAACCGCTTCAAGAACGTGATCGACCATTACCAGACGACGACGCATGTGCCGGAGGCGCTGGAGCGCCTGACCGAGGCCTATGTGGCGCTCGGCATCTATCCCGAGGCGGAACGTGCGGCGTCGGTGCTCGGCTACAACTATCCGGGCAGCGAGTGGTACCAGGACGCCTACAATCTGCTGACCAGCAAAGGCATCTCGACGGAGAGCAGCGCCGAGCTGCCGCCGGTCGTCACCGACCCGAGCAAGGCGCCCGAAGGCCCGCCGCCGCCGGAGCCGGAGCCCGACCAGGCCACCAACGATCTCGGCCTGCCGCCGCCGCCGGCGCCGGTGGACAGCAACTCGGTGATCCAGAACCAGACCGGGCCGGGCCTGCCGCCGCCGCCGCCCGCGGTGCCGACGCCGCCGGTCGAAGAACAGCCGGTGCCGCTGCCGGTGCCCAATTCGCAACCGGCGCCGGAGGAAGACGACGGCGGCGTGTTCGGAAGCGGCGGACTCTAAGCCCACCATGCTGGTCGGGCTGACCGTCCAAAACATCGTCCTCATCGACCGGCTGGAATTAAGCCTGGCCGCCGGCCTGACCGCGCTGACCGGCGAGACCGGCGCCGGCAAGTCGATCCTGCTCGACGCGCTGGGATTGGCGCTGGGTGCCAGGGCCGAGGGCGGCCTGGTGCGGGCCGGCGCGGCCCAGGCCGGGGCGACGGCGACCTTCACTTTGCCGGAGCGCCATGCCGCCCATGCGATCCTGGAAGAGCAGGGGATCGAGCGCGACGACCTGCTGATCCTGCGCCGCCAGGTCGGCGCCGACGGCAAGTCGCGCGCCTTCGTCAACGACCAGCCGGTCAGCGTCGCGCTGCTGCGGCGGATCGGCGAGCTGCTGATCGAGATCGAAGGCCAGTTCGAGGTGCATGGGCTGCTCGATCCCGCCACCCACCGCACCCATCTCGATGCCTTCGGTGGGCTGGAAGCGTCGGCGGAGAAGACCCGCGACGCCTACCGCCGCTGGCGGCAGGCGCAGGAGGCGCTGGACGGCGCCCATGTGGAGCTCGAACGCGCCCGCGCCGACGAAGATTATCTCCGCCACGCCGCGGCTGAGCTGGAGCTGGCCGACCCGAAGCCGGACGAGGAAACCGCGCTCACCGCCGAACGGCAGCAGCTGATGCACCGCGAGCAGCTCTTGGAAGCGATCGAAGCCGCTTATGGCGAGCTCGCCGGCGAGCGCGGCGCCGACCGGGCGCTGGCCTCGGCCGCGCGCCGGCTGCAGCGCATCGCCGACAAGGCGGGCGCCGGGCTCGATCCGGTGGCGAGCGCGCTCGACCGCGCGGCGGCGGAACTCGCCGAGGGGATCGCCGGTTTGCAACGCATGGCCGCCGATCTCGATGCCGATCCCAACCGCCTGGAGAAGCTGGACGACCGCTTGAACCTGCTGCGCGAGCTGGCGCGCAAGCATCGCGTCGCGGTCACCGCCCTGCCGGACCTGCTCTCCGACTTGCAGCGCCGCCTGGCGCTGATCGAAGGGCAGAGCGCCGATCTCGGCGCACTGAAGAAGGCGGCGGAGGCCGGCCTCGCTGCCTATCGCGACGCCGCCACGGCGTTGAGTGCCGCCCGGGCAAAGGCGGCGAAGGCGATGGATGCCGCGGTCAACAAGGAGCTGCCGCCGCTCAAATTGGAGAAGGCGCGGTTCGCGACCCGCATCGAGACCCTGGGCGAGGCTGATTGGGGCGAGGGCGGCTGGGACCGGGTGCAGTTCCAGGTCGCGACCAATCCCGGTGCCACGCCCGGTGCCATCAACCGCATCGCTTCCGGCGGCGAGCTCGCGCGCTTCATGCTGGCGCTGAAGGTGACCTTGGCCAGCAACCAGCCGGTGCCGACCCTGGTCTTCGACGAGGTCGATTCCGGCATCGGCGGCGCCACCGCCGCAGCGGTCGGCGAGCGCCTGAAGCGCCTGGCCAAGAAGGTGCAGGTGCTGGTGATCACCCATTCGCCCCAGGTGGCGGCGCTGGCGCAGAATCACCTCCGGGTCGAGAAGCGGACGGTGAAAGGCAAGATCGCGACTGCTACGACGCCGCTCGACGACGCCGAGCGGCGCGAGGAGATCGCCCGCATGCTCTCCGGCGCCGTGGTCACCGACGAGGCCCGCGCCGCCGCCGACAAGCTGCTGGTGGGCGCGGCATGAGCAAGCCGAAGCCGGTCGCCGACCTCAGCGAAGCCGAGGCGAAGAAGGAGCTCGCCCGTCTCGCAATGGAGATCGGGCATCACCGCGCGCTCTATTACCAGAAGGACGCGCCGGAGGTTTCAGACGCCGAGTTCGATGCGCTCATGCAGCGCAACGAGGCGATCGAGCAGCGCTTCCCCGCTCTGAAGCGCGCGGATTCGCCGAGCGACAAGGTCGGCGCCGCCCCGGCCTCCGGCTTCGCCAAGGTGAAGCATCTGGAGCCGATGCTCTCGCTCGACAACGCCTTCAGCCGCGAGGATGTCGAGGATTTCCTCGGCAAGATCCGGCGCTTCCTCGGCATCAAGCCCGAGGTCGATATCCCGCTGGCGCTGGAGCCGAAGATGGATGGGCTCTCCGCCAACCTGCGCTACGAGGACGGCGAACTCGCGGTCGGCGCTACCCGCGGCGACGGTGCGGTCGGCGAGGACATCACCCAGAACCTCCGGCAGATCGCCGACGTGCCGCACAAATTGAAGGGCAAGGCGCCGAAGGTGGTCGAGATCCGCGGCGAGGTCTTCATGACCAAGGCCGGCTTCCTGAAGATGAACGCCGAGCGCGAGGCGCAAGGCGAGGCCACCTTCATGAATCCGCGCAACGCCGCCGCGGGTTCGGTGCGGCAGATGGACCCGCGCATCACCAAGGCGCGGCCGCTGCGCTTCTTCGCCTATTCATTCGGTCATGCGCAGGGCTACGACTGGCCGAAGACCCATACCGAGCTCTTGAAGCAGCTGAAGGCCTGGGGCTTCGCCACCAATCCGCTGAACAGCCACGCCCACGACCTCGACGGCGTGATGAAATTCTATGACAAGATGCAGCTGGACCGCGCCGAGCTCGACTACGACATCGACGGCGTGGTCTATAAGGTCGACGACCTCGCGCTGCAGGAGCGGCTCGGCTTCGTCGGCCGCGCGCCGCGCTGGGCGATCGCGCATAAATTCGCCGCCGAGCAGGCGATCACTAAATTGAACGAGATCTTCATCTCGGTCGGCCGCACCGGCGTGCTCACCCCAATTGCATTTCTGGAGCCGGTCAACGTCGGCGGCGTCATGGTCTCGAAGGCGACCTTGCACAACGAGGACGAGATCGCCCGCAAGGACATCCGCGAGGGCGACAAGGTCATCGTGCAGCGCGCCGGCGACGTCATCCCGCAGGTGGTCGGTGTGGTCGAGGACCCGAAGGCGCGCCGCGCCGCGCCCTTCGACTTCAAGAAGAAGATCAAGGGGGTGTGCCCGGTCTGCGGCAGCCACGCGATCCGGGAAGAGGGCGGGGCGGCCTGGCGCTGCACCGGCGGCCTCGTCTGCCCGAACCAGGCGACCGAGCGGTTGCGTCACTTCGTCGGCCGCGGCGCCTTCGACATCGACGGCTTCGGCGACAAGACGATCAAGGAATTCTTCGACCTGGACTGGGTGAAGTCGCCGGCCGACATCTTCAAGCTCGAACGGCACCGCAAGGCCTTGCTCGAACGCGAAGGCTGGGGCGAGGCTTCGGTGCAGAAGCTCATGGACGCGATCGAAGCAAGGCGGACCATCGCGCTCGACCGCTTCATCTACGCGCTCGGCATCCCGCAGGTCGGCGAGGTGACCGCGCGCCTGCTGGCGAAGCACTATCTGACCTTCAAGGCTTTCCGCGAGGCGATGGTCGAGGCCGGCACCGTCGGCAGCCAGGCGCGCCAGGATCTCGACGAGATCAACGGCATCGGCCCCTCGGTGGTGGACGACCTCACCGCATTCTTCGGCGAGAAGCACAACACCAAGGTGATCGACGCGCTGGAAGCCGAGGTCGAGATCGAAGAGTTCGTGCCGGTGGTCGCCGCCGACAGTGCCATCGCCGGCAAGACCGTGGTCTTCACCGGCACGCTGGAGAAGATGACCCGCAACGAGGCCAAGGCCCGGGCCGAGAGCCTCGGCGCCAAGGTCGGCGGCTCGGTCTCGTCCAAGACCGATTACCTCATCGTCGGCGCCGATGCGGGCTCAAAGGCGAAGAAGGCCGCCGAACTCGGCGTGAAGACCCTGACCGAGGACGAATGGCTGGCGATGATCGGGCAGAGCTAAAGCCTCACTCCTCCAGCTTCTTGCCCTGATGCAATTGTGCGCTGCGTTCTGAGGCGCGGCGGTCGTTTTCCTTTTCCGCCTTGGTTCGGCCGTATTTGACCCGGTTGGCGTGGGCGCGCGACTCGTCTGCGGCGCGGGCCTTGGCCTTGCGCATCCGGTTCAGATTGACGATTTCAGCCATAAGGCCTCGCGCAGATTTCACTGAAAAAACCGTTGGAATGCCTTGCCGGGCATTCTTTCCTTTGGCGATAATGCGGGGAAGCGCGGGGAGAGCGCAAGGAGGCCGGCGAACCGGCGCCCTGGACGGGCGTTCGGTCGGAAGGGCAAAAAAGGGCGGAGCGCGTGATCATGAAGAAGTTGCTCTATGTCGTCGGCGGCATCGTGGTTCTGGTGGTCGCGGCAGCGTTGATCGCGCCCTTCTTCATCGACCTCAACGACTACAAGGGCACGATCGAGGCCAAGGCCAAGGAGGCGACCGGCCGCGACCTGAAGATCGAGGGCAAGATCTCGCTCTCGATCCTGCCGCTGCCTTCGGTCAGCGTGGACGGCATCAAGTTCGGTAACGCCCCCGGCGGCACCGCGCCCAACATGGCGGAGATCGAATCGGCCAAGGTCAAGGTCGCGATCATGCCGTTGCTCTCCGACAAGGTGCAGGTCACCGACATCGTGCTGACCCGTCCGCTGATCGTGCTGGAGAAGCTGAAGGACGGCACCGGCAACTGGCAGCTGACCCCGCCCGCCGCACCCGCCGGCACCACGACGGCCGAGCCGGCGCCCGCGCCCGCGACGGACGGTGCCACCACCTCCGCCGGCGGCTGGGACATCCAGATCGACGGCGCCACGCTCGAGGACGGCACGGTGATCTACCGCGATCTGGCCGCCGGCACCGAGCAGAAGGTCGAGAAGATCAACCTCGGCCTTTCGATGGCCAGCCTCAAGGGCCCGTTCGACGCCAAGGGCAGCCTGGTCGCGATGAACCTGCCGCTCGGCTTCAGCGTCAAGTCCGGCCGCATGGACCCGACTGCGCCGATGCCGATCGACCTCAACCTGACGGTCGGCGAGACCAAGGGCAGCTTCGGCTTCTCGGGCCAGGCCGACATGTCGGCGGCGAGCGATCCCGCCAAGCCGATCGTCACCGGCAAGCTCTCAGCCAAGGCGGAGAACGTGGCCGAGCTGATGGCGGCACTCTCCGGCGGTTCCGCGGCCGCCCAGCCGCCCGCGCTGGCGCGACCCTTCTCGCTCGCCGGCGACGTGACCGCAGGCTCCACGGCGGCCGACATCAAGAATTTGGCGCTCTCGCTCGGCGACGTCGCGGCCCAGGGCTCGGTCGGCGCGAAGTTCGGCGAGGCGACGACGGTCGATGCCAATCTCGCGGTCGGCCGGGTCGATCTCGACAAGCTGCTGCCCCCGGCCAAGGCCGGCGAGGCCACCGACAAGAAGGCCGAGGGCGAAGCTGGCGGCGGCGCCGCGCAACCGGCGGCGCCGTTCACCCTGCCCACCGGCATCACCGCCAATGTCACCGCGACCGTCGAGCAGATCGCCTATCAGGGCAAGGCGATCGACGGCACCAAGCTGGTGGCGCAGCTGAAAGATGGCGCGCTCAACCTGACCCAGCTTTCGGCGCAGCTTCCCGGCAACACCGCCTTCACGCTTTCCGGCGTGCTGGCGCCCAAGGGCGGCCAGCCGAGCTTCACCGGTGCGGTCAAGGCCAGCTCCGACAACCTGCGCGAGGTCGCGGACATGGCCGCACCCGGCGCGCTCAACAGCGTGCCGTCGGACCGGCTGCGCAAGCTCTCGCTTACCAGCCGCCTGAACGCCAGCCCGGCCCAGGTCGAGGTCGCCGATCTCAACGCCACCCTGGACGGCTCGAAGATCTCGGGCGGCGTCATCGTGGCACTCCCCGACGACCAGAAGCGCAAGCGCATGGCCTTCGGCGTCGGCCTCTCGGTCGACAAGCTGAATGTCGACGGCTACCTGCCGCAAGGCGACAAGAAGGCGGCTGCGCCGGCCACCGACACCGCCGCGGCCGACACCGCCAAGAAGGGCACGCCGGACAACCCGCTGAAGGCGCTGGCGCCGCTCGGCGACCTCGATGCCAATATCGAGATCAAGGCCGGCAGCCTCACCATGAACGGGCAGCAGGTGAAGAGCCTGCATGCGCTGATCGGCCTCGCCGACGCGACCTTGAACATCAAGGACATCTCGGTCGGCGACCTCATGGGCGGCAAGGGCGCGATCGAGGGCAAGGTCTCCGATCTCAAGGGCGATCCGAAGTTCGACATCGCCTATGACATCACCGCCAAGGACGCCGGCAAGCTGCTGGCGATGGGCGGCATGAATGCCCAGCCCGGCAAGTTCGGCGCGCTCACCTTGAAGGGCAATGCCAACGGCAATGCCAACGACGTCACCTACGACGTCGCCATGGCGATGACCGGCGTCGGGCTCGACGGCACGGCCAAGGGCACCGCGGCCGGCCTGATGGCCGGCGGCATCCCGAAGATCAACTCGACCTTCGACGTCAAGGCCAAGGACACGGCGGCGCTGGCGCAGCTGTTCGGCGGTCCCGCCGATGCGGCCAAGCAGCTGGGCTCGGTCGCCTTCGCCGGCACCGCGCAGAGCGGCACCGACGACCTCACCTATGACGTCACCCTGGCGATTGGCGGCATCGGCGGTTCCGGCAAGCTCGCCGGCAAGGTGACCGGGATCTCCGGCACGCCGCAGGTCGATACCACGCTCGACCTCAAGGCCGAGAAGCCGGCCCCGCTGCTGCAGCTGGCCGGCCTCGCCGGGCCGAAGGCGCAGGCGATGGGCACGCTCTCCGCCGCCGGCGCGCTCAAGGGCAACGCCGAGGACATGAACCTCAATCTCGATCTCCAGGCCGCGGGCGCCACCGCCAAGGTCGCCGGCAATGTGAAGATGCCGAAGGAGCAGCCGATCGCCTTCGATCTCGCGGTCACTGCCAACCATCCGGAATTCACCGACCTGATGAAGATGGCGGACCTGCCGGCCGGCGCCAAGGGCGGCCCGCTCGCGGTCTCGGTGAAGGCGGCGGGCAGCACGCAGAAGGCTTCGGTCAGCCAGCTTGATGCGAAGTGGGGCGATTCCAGCCTGACCGGCACGGCCAACTACGACGCGACCGGCGCCAAGCCGAACGTCACCGCGAACCTCACCGGCGGCACCGTCAACCTGACGCCGTTCATGGCGCCCTCGACCAAGAGCAATGCCGGCAAGAGCACCAGCGGCTCCGGCGGCAGCGGCTCGCCCGCCAAGACCAGCGGTCCCTGGTCGACCGAGCCCCTGGACCTCTCCGCCCTCGGCAAGCAGGACGCGGACATCGACTTCAAGGCGAAGTCGCTGATCATGCCCGACCAGCGGATCGACGATCTCGTCGCCAAGATCACGATCAAGGATGGTCTGATGACCATGCAGACCTTGAACGGCAAGATCTACGGCGGCTCCTTCGATCTCTCCGGCACGGCGGTCAACGGCAACGGCACGCCGAAGATCGACGCCAAGGTCGCGGTGCAGGCGATCCAGCTGGCCGAGCTGCTCGGCGGCGGCATCGCCGGCAGCCAGGTCAAGGGCCCGATCTCCCTCAACTTCGACGGCACCGGCAGCGGCCTCTCCCAGGCCGACATCGTCCGCTCGCTGACCGGCAAGGGCAATCTCGACGGCACCGTGCTGATCATCGGCAAGATCGAGCAGACCGTGGGCTCGGCGCTGATCGGCGTGCTCGGGCAGAAGGTGAAGCAGGTCCAGGGCATCGCCGAGAAGATCAACGGCGTGCTCTCCGCCTATACCGGCGTCGACAACAAGCTCGACGGCAGCTTCAACATCACCAACGGCGTGCTCGACACCCAGGACACCGCCTTCACCAACCCGCGCGCCCGCGGCACGGCGAAGGGCAAAGTCGATCTCGCGCAGATGGCGCTCAGCCTGCTGGTCGACCTGTTCGGCGCCGATGCCCAGGAAGCCTTCATGAGCGTCAATCTCGACGGGCCGGTCAGCTCGCCGAAACCGTCCTTCTCCGGCGGCGGTGCCGCGCCCAGCGCCAGCGGCATCCCCGGCCTCAACATCCCAGGCGTCAATCTCCCGGGCCTCGGCGGCGGCGCCGGCGACACCTCGGCGCCGGGCAGCAGCATCGGCGGCACCGCCGGCGAAGCGGTCGGCGGCGCCTTGGGCGGCAGCGGTGGTGCTGCGGTCGGCGGTGCGGCCGGCGGCCTGCTGAACAACGTGCTCGGCGGCGGCAACAAGAAGAAGGACCAGGCCCCCGCGACCCCGGACGCCGCACCCGCCTCGCAGGACGCCGCACCGGCCGCGGAGCCGGGCGCGGGCGGCACGGCACCGGCCGCCGCACCCGAAGCCGCACCGGCCGAGGCAGCGCCGGCCGAAACCGCGCCGGCTGCACCCGAGCAGCCGCCGGCGGAGGAACCGGCCGCCGAACCGGCCCCCGCCGCAGAACCCGGCG
>NZ_JAYRKD010000053.1:0-10056 GCF_041905885.1 Dongia sp.
AGGCCGATGGGCACTTTCCAGGATAGAACCTCCATGGACCGCATCCTGTTCGCCGTCTTCACCCACGAAAACAAGTCACAGGGCGTCAGTACCCTCTTCCTCCTGACACACAACAATTGACGTTACCTGCGGTTGCGGCGAATTCAAACAACAGAGTGAGACGATGACACGCGAAGCGAGATGCTGCTGCGGCGGCTGCGCGATCCAGGTGAAGGGCGAGCCGGCGATCAACGCGATCTGCCACTGCGCCGACTGCAAGCGGCGCACCGGCTCGGCCTTCGGCTGGTCGGTCTATTTCAAGAATTCGGACGTGACGGCGACGCTCGGTGCGTTCCGCACCTACGCGCCCGCGGGCAAGGCGCCGAACAGCGGCGCCGATAACTGGCAGGAGCGCGTCTTCTGCGGCAAGTGCGGCACCACCCTCTCCTGGCGCTCGGCGGAATTCGAAGGCCTGACCGGCATCGCCGGCGGCTGCTTCACCGAGAAGCTGCCGGAGCCGACGATGAGCGTCGAGAACGAGACGCGCTGCGCCTGGGTGACGGTGCCGGCGGGCTGGAAGACCGGGTGGTAAGCGGGCTCTAGGCGGACGGCTGCCCGCGGCGGCGGCGCCAGCCGAACAAGCCGAGCCCGCCCAAGGCGGAGACGAACAGCGGCAGCGCGGCCGGGATCGGCGTGGTCGCGACCGGCGTCGGCGCCAGGTTGATCGAGAAAGTGACCTTGCCGAGATCGGTCACCTCGTAAGAACCGAACAGACTGGCGATCGATCCGGTGAAGAGGCCGGGCACCTGGCCCCAGTCGGTCAGCCCGGCCAGGCTGAACAGCGGCGCGTTGGGGGTCAGGGTCTCGTAGAACAGCGAGAGCTTGGTGACCGGGCCGAAGGCGGTCAGCGACAGCGAGCTGCTGGTGCTGCCGAGCAGCTGAGAGACGACGTTGCCGGCGCCGCCGATGTCGAAGCTGTATTTCGACACGCCATGCGTCACCTCGAACAGGTTCGGCATCGGGAACTGGCTGAAGGTGTGGGAGATCACGCTGGGCGACGCGAAGTCGGAATAGAAATCCAGGTTCGGCAGCCCCACCGAGCCGGAGACCGCATCGCCGGCGGCGACGCCCAGCGTGGTGAACATGCCGGTGGCGGAGGTCACCTGGCCGGAATAGGCCAGCGTGTAGGTGGCGGCGGAACCCGGCGCCGCGGCCACGAACAGCAGCGCGACAAAGGCCAACAGCGCGGCCGCAACGGCGCGCGCCTTACTCGACTTCGCAATCATGATTTCCCCGCTTGACGATTCACCCAGCCGAACTTCGGGCCAAATTTCGGGCCGGATGCTATCGGCGCGGCGCGGCGTGGCGCAAGCACATCAAGCTGACAGCGCGCGCGTTAACCGGGCGGTTCGGCGCTGCGAAACCGGAAAGGAAGATCGACCTGCGGCGCCTTGCCGGTTGCTGTCGCCGCCGCCGCGGCCTTAAGCTCAAGTTCCCATCGTGCGGAATTTTCCAGAGGAAAAATCTGAGAGGGAGGATCCCATGGCAGACGACAAGTCCAAGCGTGGCAAGGCGGACCGCATCCGGGTTGCCGGCGGCGAGCGCTACGAGGTCGCCTACGTCGCGAAGAAGACCGGCAAGTCACCCGCCGCGGTCAAGAAGGCGATCAAGGCGGCCGGCCCGATGCGCAAGAAGGTCGAGAAGAAGCTGAAGAAGAAGTAGCGGCGCGGCGCGCAGCAGCGCGGCGCGGTTACTCCGACAGCAGCGACTTGCTCATGTTGATCCCGGTGACCCGAAAGCCGGTGGCTTCATAGACGTGCCGGGCGCGGGCGTTGTCCTCGGCCACGCGGAGCTTGATCTGCTCGAAGCCCTGGCGCTTCAGCTCGGCGGCCAAAAGCGCCATGGCCTGCTTCCCAAGTCCCTTGCCCCGGTGGGAAGGCAGGATCTCGAAATCGTTGATGAAGGCCGAACGCGCCGCCGCGTCGGGCTTGAACCAGAGGTAGCCGATCACCGCTTCTGCATCCCCGGCCGGCTCGACCAGGCACAGCAGGCGCTGGCCGCTGGTATGAATGCCGTCCGGCAGGTCGGCGGCGATTTCCTGCTTCACCCGGGCCAGCGCGTCCTCGACGGAAAGGCCGTAGGTGGAGGCGACCTCCGCGGCATAGTCGGGAATGAAATAGTCGAGATAGGCGGCGTATTCGCTGTCGCGCATCGGCCTTAGGTGGAGCACTGGCTGGTTCCTCAGGTCTTCCATCACCAGCGCGAGACATAGACTGAACCAGTCGTTGCCGTCGAGGTTCGACGAACGGCATCAGTTAAGTATTATGTCCCCGGAATCCTAGGTCGGTGGTGAGGCTGACCTAATTCAGCTTGAGCTCGGTTTCCTTCGGTTAAGATGCGGTCAAAGAAGATCAGCGCGAGTAACGAACTTCGGGGGAGTGACAATGGGCCTAACCTCGACCCAAGTCGGTGTGATCGGCGAAAATCTATTGATCAATGAGATCATGAAGGCAAGCGAAGGACGTCTCGCTCCGTTCCAGCCCATGGCTGATGACGACGGTCTCGATGTCTTGTTCTATGACAAGATCACCGGAAATTCAGTCGCAGTCCAACTAAAATGCCGCCGCGCCGCTCTTAAGAGCGCTCGAACGAAGAAACCAGGAAATACGATCCACTTTGAAGTTCGGAAGGCTACCCTGAAGGAAGCTCGTCAAGCCTACTTGGTTGGTGCGCTATTCAACCCCGAAATAACTGAGTTCCTGGCGACATGGCTTGTGCCACTCGATCAACTTCAGAAGATCGCGAGGAGCACACCCACAAAATTTGTCATTCGGCCAAGCAAATCCGAAGAAAGCCAAGATAGGTTTGTCTCCTTTCGGTGTTCTAATATTGTCGAGCTAGCCCGACGCATCATCGATCTGTGTGAGGCCAAGGAAGGAGCTAAGTCGAAGGCTTAGCGCGCACGTGGAAGTGGCCAGTATCCGGTTCGAAGTAGACGAGTGTCCACGTCGCGCCTTTTCGCTCTTTCGGCAGCCAGGGCGCCGCATCTTGAACTCCTTCGCCCGGCGTCCCTTCCACGATGACAACATCAAGACGACTATCGAAGCGATTCTTTGCTAGCGATAGATGCTGCTTACGCTTCGAGTTGCCCGGCTTGCTCGACCAAAGTTCTAGTGGTCCTGCATCGCGTTTCGTATTCAGCTCAGGCAGACCAGAGATGAACTTCATTTCTGAGCGCCAAATCGAAATGCAGACACCCTGCTCATTTGCCGCACTCCAATCCGTGCGCGGAGCTTCCAGTTTGTACCCGAGCCTTGAGAATGCCTCAGAGTATCCCATCAGCGCCATGAGCAATTCCCCCTCTGTATCGCCAATCGCCGCGCAGCGCCCTATTTTGACCGCGGCTTCTCAGGCACGAGGATCGGTATGCCGCCGATACGACCCTCAGCAATGAGTTTTGCTTCCATCGGACCATGCATGATCGGATCAAACGTCTCTGCTCGGCTGATCCATTCCTTAGCGTTTAGATAGGTGAACAACAATCTTCTATCATCAGATAGGATGCCGTCGAAGTAAGTTGCGTAGGTTGCGAAATTTACATCAAAAGTGTCATTGCGCAGCGTCTCAAGACTGGGCAACGGACCACCCAAAGAGATCATGCGTAGCAACCAAATGTTCGCGGCAACAGCGAATCGATAGATAAATAAGTTGATCAACTGGGACATCAGGGGCTGCGTACCCCAGTGTTGCTGAAAAAGCGAAACCGCTGCGCTTGAGATATTCGTAGTCAACTGTTGCTGCAGCGAAGGACTCATCGAGCCTGCACTTCCATCTCCCATTGTCTGCCGAAGTTCACGCAAATCATTGGAACTGTAGGTCGCTGTCACCAATCTGAACAATTCAGGCAGGGTTGATGTCATCGTGGTCAATTCGCGATGCTTGATTTCGGCTTCCAACTGAATCTTTGCGAGCTCGGATATTGCTTCCGCATCGCCAGACTTTGCGGATTCAACTAGGGTGAAGGCTTTCCCCTTATTTCCAACCCGCAACCAGTCAACGAATCCCGTTCGAATTTCGTCGAGAGTACCCACGACAGTGCGGTTGTGTTCAGTTGGACGAAGAGGAATGAGCTGCTTCGGAAAGTCCGCGAGAATTTTAAGATGACTGGCTAGATGTTTTGCGCGCGCTACCTCAAGCGCGAGGTAGTCCGTCAGCACAACGCAGTTGTGCGGCGATTCGGCGAGATAGGCTCGAAGCCGCTCGTGGCTGAGCAAGTTCGTGTCGACTACATAGACTGGCATTTCCAGTCACGCTAAGGACGAGGCGGCGCCGCTCGGCGCTGCGCCTGTCCCGTAATTGATGCAGGCGCCCCTCAGAACGGAATATCGTCGTCCAGATCCCCGCCGCCTCGGCCGCCGCCGGAGCCACCGCCGCCGCCACCCGAGCCATATCCGCCGCCCGAGCCTCCGCCGTAGCCGCCACCGGAACCACCGCCGTAGCCGCCGGCGCCCGCGTCGGCCATTTCATCGCCGCCGCCGCCGCCGCTGCGCCCGTCGAGCATGGTGAGCTCGCCGCGGTAGCGCTGCAGCACGATCTCGGTGGTGTATTTCTCCTGGCCGCTCTGGTCGGTCCATTTGCGGGTCTGCAGCGCGCCCTCGAGATAGACCTTGGCGCCCTTCTTCAGGTAGCGCTCGATCACGTCCACCAGGCGGTCGTTGAACACCACGACGCGGTGCCATTCGGTCTTTTCCTTGCGCTCGCCGGAATTCTTGTCGCGCCAGTTCTCCGATGTCGCGACCGAGAGATTCGCCACCTTCGTGCCGTCCTGAGTCGTGCGGATCTCCGGATCGCGGCCGAGATTGCCGATCAGAATCACCTTGTTCACGCTGCCTGCCATTTTTCGATTTCCTCTATCCGATTTGTCTTTTGCTGTGGTGGTTCGAGTCTCCTGCGGGCTTTAGAGCATAGTTGCTAAGAGTCTTCGACCCCTCACCCCGACCCTCTCCCGCAAGGGGAGAGGGGATTCTTCTTTTCGGCCCCTCACCCTTGCCCTCTCCCACGAGGGGAGAGGGGATTCTCTTTGCCGCTGCGACTGACGGTCTTCTCTTTGAAGATCAGTTCCACGGCGCCCCCTCGCCCCTAACGGGAGTTGGGTGAGGGGTCGCTCGGTTTCGCCGACTACGCCCAAAAGCCTCTTGTCATCCCCTGTCAGGAGGCACACTTAGCACCGAACGATCATAGAACAAAGGGCTTTGATCCGGCGGCGGGGCGGCTATAGTGGCGGCCCGGCGCGAGGCTCACTCACGCCCCGTAACATCTTGATTTTCCGGTTGAAAACACATGGCTAACGGCTCGACAAAGCGGGATTCTTTGGGGAATTTGGAGGCGGGGCACGTGATCTCCGTTCGGGGGGCGCGGGAGCACAATCTGAAGAATGTCGATGTCGATATTCCGCGCGACGCGCTGGTGGTGCTGACCGGGCTTTCGGGCTCGGGGAAGTCCTCGCTCGCCTTCGACACGATCTATGCCGAGGGGCAACGGCGCTATGTGGAATCGCTCTCGGCCTATGCGCGGCAGTTCCTGGAGCTGATGCAGAAGCCCGACGTGGATTCGATCGAGGGCCTGTCGCCGGCGATCTCCATCGAGCAGAAGACCACCTCGAAGAACCCGCGCTCCACCGTCGGCACGGTGACCGAGATCTATGACTATCTGCGGCTGCTCTATGCGCGGATCGGCATCCCCTACTCGCCCGCGACCGGACTCCCCATCGAGAGCCAGACGGTGTCGCAGATGGTCGACCGGATCATGGCGCTGCCGGAGGGTTCGCGCATCTACCTGCTGGCGCCGATCGTGCGCGGGCGGAAGGGCGAGTACAGACGAGAGATCCTGGAGCTGCAGAAGCGCGGCTTCCAGCGGGTGCGGGTCAACGGCAAGATCGTCGAGATCGGCGACTTCCCCAACCTCAACAAGAAGCTGAAGCATGACATCGAGGTCGTGGTCGATCGCCTGGCGGTCAAACCAGGATTAGAGACGCGCATTGCGGATTCGGTGGAGACGGCGCTCGGGCTGGCCGAGGGGCTGCTGTTCGTCGACTTCGCGGATACGCCGCCCCGTGACAAAAATGGGGTAGGATACGAGCCGCGGATCCTGTTCTCGGCCAAGTTCGCCTGCCCGGTTTCGGGCTTCACTATTGATGAAATCGAGCCGCGGCTGTTCTCCTTCAACAACCCGTTCGGCGCCTGCCCGGTCTGCGACGGGCTGGGCTCGAAACTCTATTTCGACCCGGAGCTGGTGATCCCGGATGAGAAGAAGACCCTGCGCGACGGGGCGATCGCGCCCTGGGCGCATTCCTCCTCCCAATACTACCAGCAGACCATCGACAGCCTGGCGCGGCACTACAAGTTCAGCCTGGGCGTGCCCTGGAAGGACCTGCCGAAGAAAATCCGTGACGTGATCCTGTTCGGGTCCGGCGACGAGGCGGTGACCTTGACCTTCGACGACGGCACGCGGAGCTACAAGACCACCAAGCCGTTCGAAGGCGTCATCACCAATATGGAGCGGCGCTTCCGCGAGACGGATAGCTCGTGGATGCGCGAGGAGCTCGGGCGCTATCAGGCGAGCTCGCCTTGCGATGCCTGCAATGGGCAGCGGCTGAAGCCCGAGGCGCTGGCGGTGAAGATCGATGGCTTGAACGTGGCGCAGGTGAGCGAGTTCTCGATCCTGCAGGCGGGCCAGTGGTTCGGCGCGCTGAACGCCAAGCTCGGCCCGAAGCAGAAGGACATCGCCTATCGGATCCTGAAGGAGATCAACGAGCGGCTGGGATTCCTGAACTCGGTGGGGCTGGAATACCTGACCTTGAGCCGGGCTTCGGCGACCTTGAGCGGCGGCGAGAGCCAGCGCATCCGCCTGGCCTCGCAGATCGGTTCGGGGCTGACCGGTGTGCTCTATGTGCTGGACGAGCCTTCCATCGGACTCCATCAGCGGGACAACGACCGGCTGCTGGCGACCTTGAAGAGATTGCGCGATCTCGGCAACACGGTGCTGGTGGTCGAGCATGACGAGGATGCGATCCGCGAGGCCGATTACCTGATCGACATGGGACCGGCCGCCGGCGTGCATGGCGGCCAGGTGGTCGCCAAGGGCACGCCCAAGCAGGTGATGGCGGGCAATTCGCTGACCGCGCAGTATCTCAACGGCAGCCGCGGGATCCCGGTGCCGGAGGTGCGGCGCGCGGGCTCGACCGATGCCAAGGGCAATCCGCTGTCGCTGAAGATCGTCGGCGCCAAGGCCAACAACCTGAAGAATGTCTCGGTGGAGATTCCGCTGGGCGTGATGACCGCGGTGACCGGCGTTTCCGGCGGCGGCAAGTCGACCTTGATCATCGAGACCTTGTACAACGCGCTGGCGAAACGGCTGCACGATGCGCGGACCCATCCGGGCGCGCATGAGCGGATCGAGGGGCTGGAATATCTGGACAAGGTGATCGACATCGACCAGTCGCCGATCGGGCGCACGCCGCGCTCCAACCCGGCGACCTATACCGGGGCCTTCACGCCGATCCGCGACTGGTTCGCCGGGCTGCCGGACGCGCAGGCGCGTGGCTACAAGCCGGGGCGGTTCTCCTTCAACGTGAAGGGCGGGCGCTGCGAGGCCTGCGAGGGCGACGGCGTCATCAAGATCGAGATGCATTTCCTGCCCGACGTGTATGTGCAATGCGACCAGTGCAAGGGCAAGCGCTACAACCGGGAAACGCTGGAAGTTCATTTCAAGGGCAAGTCGATCGCCGACGTGCTGGACATGACGGTCGAGGAAGGCGTCGAGTTCTTCAAGGCGGTGCCGCCGATCCGCGACAAGCTCGCCATGCTGGAACAGGTCGGCCTCGGCTATATCCATATCGGCCAGGCGGCCACCACCTTGTCGGGCGGCGAGGCGCAGCGGGTGAAGCTCTCCAAGGAGCTCGCGCGAAGGGCGACGGGCAAGACGCTCTACATCCTCGACGAGCCGACGACGGGCTTGCATTTCGAGGATGTGCGGAAGCTGCTGGAGGTCGTGCACCAGCTGGTGGACCAGGGTAACACCGTGGTGGTGATCGAGCACAATATCGAGGTGATCAAGACCGCGGACTGGATCATCGATCTCGGGCCCGAGGGCGGCGACAAGGGCGGCAAGATCGTCGCGCAAGGCACGCCGGAACAGGTGGCGCAGACGCCCGGGAGCTATACCGGGCATTACCTGGCGCCGCATCTGACCGCCAAGGCGAAGAAGAAGCGGGCTTAGGCGCGCGCGGGGGACCGGAGTGGGGGAGACGACGGGGACGGTCCGGCGCGGCGTGTTTTCCGGCTGGGATATCGGCGACACCATTCGGGTGGCCATGGTGGCCGGCATGGTCTGGCTGACCATCGAGGCGCCGGAGACGAAGAGTCTCGCGGCGCCTTATGCCACGCTCTCGCTGGCCGCCTATTACGCGGCGCTGGCGATGGCGTTGTTCACGCCGCAATTCTGGAGCCGCTTCGGCAAGCCGCGCGCGGCCGGGGCGGACAAGATCACCCTGCCCGGTGACCGGCTGTTCCAGGTGGTGACCTGCCTCGCCTTGATCGCGGCCACGCCGCAGACCATCCTCTGGGCGATCGAGACGCCGGCCTCGGAGCCCTGGAGCCTCGGCTTCTATTGGTTCTGCGTGGCCTTGTTCGTGCTGGCCGCCCTGCTCTGCCTGCGCAACCTGCTGCGCTCCAACGCGCTGCTCCATCTCGACGCCCAGGGGATCGCCGCGCCGCGGCTCTGGCGCGGGGCGATACCCTGGAACGCAATCACCACCGCGCGCCCGATCGGCAGCCGCAGCGACAACGCGCTGCTGGTCCAGTTCGACGCGCCGCGGGGCGTGGCGCTGATGAAGCGGCCGTTCCTGGACTGGGCGGTGCGGCTCGGCACCGAGAAACGCTCGGTGACCATCCCCGGCCTCATGCTCGGCATGCCGGCCGAGAAGATCGCGGCGCTGATCGAAGCCCGCATCCGCGAACAGGCGGCACGCCGGGCCTGAGATCTGTCCGGCCGCCGAGCGTGGAAGAGGGCTAAGCCGCCCCGGCGCAATGCCCGGTTGCAGGCTTGCGCGCGGCGCGGCAAATTATGCGGCATGCTCAAACCCACCCCGCCTCGCTTCTACAATGTAGCGCGCGCACGGATCGCCGATACTTTCATAGGGTTGGCGATCTGCTTCACCTGCTTCCTGTTTGCCTCGTTGTTGCTATCCATGGCCTATGACGTCGTCACCCATGACCCTGATGACCTGTGGTTACTGTTGCTGTTCGTGGGACCGATCGTGCTCGGCTTGGTCTATGCGGCCCTGCACGGAATCCTGTTTGCGATCCGTCGGATTGGACAGCTGAGCCGGCCGGCCGATCTGGATATGCCAGAGATCGTCATTTCGCGGCGGCCGAAGCACCGGCTCGGCTGGACGATCCATCAGTGGTTCTTCCTCCTGCTCATCCCGCCGCTGTTCCTGAAGTCGGTGGACTTCCGACACCTGACCGGGGGCGCAATCGCCAGCATCGCCTTTACTCTCCTTGTCGTCCTCGTCCTGCTCGGCAACATTTGGCGCATCTGGAGAATTCCGCCGAAAGCCCTCGCCCCCGTCATCCTCAATAGCGAAGGCTTCGAGGACAAAAGCACCGACGGGCCCCCGATCCCATGGCACGACATTGCCGACATCGACAAAAGTTCGATGACCTTGACTGGGGAGACCGGCCAGCGCTTCGAGGCCGCGTCACCCGATCGTCGCTTGACGAAGCGCTGGACCAAACGCTCGGCTCCCATGTTCAGGATCGATTCGAGCGGACTTCAGCCCGATGACCCCTATGCATGCGCGCTGATCCGCGCTTACTGGCTGCGGCGCATCGGGGGACATGCCACAGAGGCGGGAGCGAGGGCTACACCGGCGGTACAGCGCGGCTAGCTGTCGTTGCTATAGAGGTTGTTCACCCGGGCCGACCGGAGGAAGCTGGTTGTTGCGAAGCAAACAGCGTCTTTCTGGGGGCCCGGATGAACGTGCATAAGAATGCGCGCACCACCCCGTTCAGTCGA